>NZ_JAMYOI010000007.1:0-253221 GCF_040319775.1 Mesorhizobium sp. M0870 | reverse complement strand
CTGGCCTCCAATCCAGCCAGCATCTTGAATCACAAACATCCGGCTTTGGGAATCCTACGATTCTCTCAAAATAGGAATCGCTCTAGCGCAGACATAAAAGGCGCCCGATTTCTCGGACGCCCTTTCGTGGATCTTATTCGGACTGCGCGAAAATCAGCCGTTGGCAACCTGCTTGTGCTGCACCGGGTGGCTCTTCTTCAACAGATCCGAGACCAGGAAGGCCAGTTCGATCGCCTGATCGGCATTGAGGCGCGGGTCGCAATGGGTGTGGTAGCGGTCCTGCAATTCCTCGGCGGTGATGGCGCGTGCGCCACCGGTGCATTCGGTGACGTTCTTGCCGGTCATTTCGACATGGATGCCGCCCGGATGCGTGCCTTCGGCGCGGTGCACCTCGAAGAAGGTCTGCACCTCCTTCAGAATGCGGTCGAACGGCCGCGTCTTGTAGCCGGCGGCCTCGATCGTGTTGCCGTGCATCGGATCCGACGACCACACCACGGAGCGGCCTTCCTTCTGCACCGCGCGAACCAGCTTCGGCAGATGGTCGGCGACCTTGTCGGAACCGAAGCGGGCGATCAGCGTCAGCCGGCCGGGCTCGTTCTCGGGATTGAGCAGGTCGATCAGCTCCAGCAAGCCGTCCGGCATCAGCGACGGACCGCATTTCAGGCCGAGCGGGTTCTTGACGCCACGGCAATATTCGACATGCGCATGGTCGGGCTGGCGGGTGCGGTCTCCGATCCAGATCATGTGACCCGAGGTGGCGTACCAGTCGCCGGAGGTCGAATCGACACGCGTCAGTGCCTCCTCATAGCCGAGCAGCAGCGCCTCGTGGCTGGTGTAGAAATCGGTCTCGCGCAGCGCGTAGTTGGTTTCCGAGGTGATGCCGACGGCCTTCATGAAGTCCATCGTCTCGGTGATGCGGTTGGCAAGAGACTCGTATTTCTCGCCCTGCGGACTGTCGGACACGAAGCCGAGCATCCAGCGGTGCACATTCTCCAGGCTGGCATAGCCGCCTTGCGCGAAGGCGCGCAAAAGGTTGAGCGTCGCCGCCGACTGGCGATACGCCATCTCCTGGCGAGCGGGGTCCGGAATGCGCGACTTGGGGTCGAATTCGATGCCGTTGATGATATCGCCGCGATAGCTGGGCAGCGTCACCTCACCCTTGGTCTCGTTGTCGGACGATCGCGGCTTGGCGAACTGGCCGGCAACGCGGCCGACCTTCACCACCGGCTGCGCGCCGGCGAAGGTGAGCACCACCGACATCTGCAGGAAGACGCGGAAGAAGTCGCGGATGTTGTCCGCGCCATGCTCGGCGAAGCTCTCGGCGCAATCGCCGCCCTGCAGGAGGAATGCGTCACCGGCGGCGACAGAAGCGAGCTGCTTCTTCAGCTTGCGCGCCTCACCGGCAAAAACCAGCGGCGGAAAGGTTGCGAGCTGGGCCTCCGTGTTCTTCAGCGCGGCAAGGTCCGGATAGGCAGGAACCTGCTTGATCGGCTTTGCTCTCCACGAATTCGGCGACCATTTCGTCATCGCTGCACCAACACTCTTTCCGGCGAGCACCCTCGCCCCCACTCCAGCCCCTATATGGGATGGCGGCTCCATACACGAAGCCGTTTTCGTATTCTAGACCGGAATTCAAGCGCTGGCGAATGGTCCGGGCGGGCTATGCCGCCTTCTCCACCAGCCGCGCCAACTGCGTCATGACCACCGCCGAGCCCGCCAATCGCTTCTCGGGGGTTGGCCAATCGCGTACGAAGACGACGCTGTGGTCCGGCCGGATCTTGGCCAGCGAGCCCTGCTCGCCGATGAACCGGACGAGCCCAACCGGGTTGGAGAATTCGCGCTTGCGGAAATGAATGACGACGCCCTTCGGCCCGGCGTCGAGCTTCTCGACATTGGCTTTGCGGCAGAGCGCCTTGATGAAGACGATCTTGAGCAGATGCTTGACCTCTTCCGGCAGCGGGCCGAAGCGGTCGATCAGCTCGGCGCCGAAAGCGTCGATTTCCTCGGTGTTCTCGAGATCGCCGAGACGGCGATAAAGCGCCAGCCGAAGCTGCAGGTCCGGAACATAGCTTTCCGGGATCATCACCGCCGTGCCGACGGCAATCTGCGGCGACCAGCCGCCATCCTGGACCTCGCCGGAATCCTTCACCTCGGCGACAGCCTCTTCCAGCATCTGCTGGTAGAGCTCGAAGCCGACCTCCTTGATGTGGCCGGACTGCTCTTCGCCGAGAAGATTGCCGGCGCCCCTGATATCGAGATCGTGGCTGGCGAGCTGGAAGCCGGCGCCCAGAGTATCGAGCGATTGCAGCACCTTCAGCCTCCGCTCCGCGGTGTCGGTCAGCTTGCGGTTGGCCGGCAGCGTGAACAGCGCATAGGCGCGCACCTTCGAGCGGCCGACGCGGCCGCGCAACTGGTAAAGCTGCGACAGGCCGAACATGTCGGCGCGATGGATGATCAGCGTGTTGGCGGTCGGGATGTCGAGGCCGGATTCGACGATGGTCGTGGACAACAGCACATCGTACTGGCCGTCGTAGAAGGCATTCATGATGTCGTCGAGTTCGCCCGGCGGCATCTGGCCATGGGCCACCGCCACCTTCAACTCCGGCACGGATTCCTTCAGGAAATCCTGGATTTCCGAGAGATCGCTGATGCGCGGCACCACATAGAAGGAATGGCCGCCACGATAGCGCTCGCGCAGCAGCGTCTCGCGGATGACCAGCGGATCGAAGGGCGAGATGAAGGTGCGCACCGCCATGCGGTCGACCGGCGGCGTGGCGATCAGCGACAGTTCGCGCACCCCGGTCAACGCCAGTTGCAGCGTGCGCGGGATCGGCGTCGCCGACAGCGTCAGCACGTGCACGTCGGTCTTCAAATCCTTCAGCCGCTCCTTGTGCTTGACGCCAAAATGCTGCTCTTCGTCGATGATCAGCAGGCCAAGGTTCTTGAACGAGATTGCGGAACCGAGCAGCGCATGCGTACCGATGACGATGTCGACCTGGCCCTCGGCGATACCTTTCTTGGTCTCGGCCAGTTCCTTGGCGCCGACTAGCCGCGACGCCTGGCCGACACGGATCGGCAGGCCGGAGAAACGCTGCGAAAAGGTCTTGAAATGCTGGCGCGACAACAATGTCGTCGGCACCACAACCGCCACCTGAAAGCCTTCCATCGCCGCGATGAAGGCAGCGCGCAGCGCCACTTCGGTCTTGCCGAAGCCGACATCGCCGCAAATCAGCCGGTCCATCGGCTTGCCGGCGGCCAGATCGTCGCGCACCGAGTCGATCGCCGTCTGCTGGTCGTCGGTCTCCTCATAGGGAAAGCGGGCCGCGAACTCGCCATAGAGGCCTTCTGCCGGCACCAGTGGCGGTGCGGAGCGCATTTGCCGCTCGGCGGCGATGCGGATCAGCTGCCCGGCCATGTCAAGCAGGCGTTTCTTCAGCCGCGCCTTGCGCGACTGCCAGGCGCCGCCGCCAAGCTTGTCCAGCGTCGCCTCGGCTGTGTCAGAACCATAGCGCGACAGGAGTTCGATGTTCTCGACCGGCAGGAACAGCCGGTCGTCGCCGGCATAGTGGATTTCCAGGCAGTCATGCGGTGCACCGACCGCTTCGATGGTGCGCAGCCCGATAAACCGGCCAATGCCGTGGTCGGCGTGGACGACAATGTCGCCGGCCGACAATGCCGAGGCCTCGGCAATGAAATCCGAGGGACGCTTCTTGCGTTTCGAGCGCCGGATCAACCGGTCGCCGAGAATGTCCTGTTCGGCAACGACGACCAGTTTTTCGGTTTCGAAGCCGGATTCGAGCGGCAGCACGGCCAAGGCCGCCTGACCCGGCTCGAGCTTTTCGGCTTCCGCCAGCGTTGCAACCTGCTTGAGGTTGCCGAGATGGTGTTCGGCAAGGATCTGGCCAAGCCGATCGAGCGAGCCCTCGGTCCAGCCGGCGATGACGACGCGGCGGCGCGCCGCGCGCTCATCGGCGATGTGTTTGACGACAACGTCGAACACATTGACGTTCGGGTCGGCGCGTTCCTCGACAAAGCTGCGGCCAGGGCGCGAACCGGCATGAAAAACCTTTTTCGCGCCGGCGTCAGGCGCGTCAAACGGCGTGAAGTCGATCGCTTCACGCGGCCCTAGCGAGGCAATCAGGTTTTCCGGGGAGAGATAGAGCAGGTCCGGTGCGACCGGCTTGTAGGGCACGGCGTCCTTCAAGGCACCGTCCGCCTGCTTCTTGCGCGCCTCGTAATGGTCGAGGATCAGCGTGTGGCGCTCGGCCAGCGCCTCATGCGCCAGATGGTCGAAGATGACAGGCGTGTGAGGCAGATAGTCGAACACCGTCTCCAGCCGCTCATAGAAAAACGGCAGCCAGTGTTCCATGCCGGCAAACCGCCTGCCTTCGCTGACTGCTGCATAGAGCCCGTCATCGCGCTGTGGAGCGCCAAAGGCTTCGATATAGGAGCGGCGGAAACGGCTGATGGTTTCCGGCGTCAGCGCCACTTCGCTCATCGCCTGCAACGCCATCGACTTGCGCTGGCCGGTGGTGCGCTGCGTGGCGGCGTCGAAGACACGGATCGATTCCAGCGTGTCGCCGAAGAAGTCGAGCCTGAGCGCTTCGGTCCAGCCGGGGGCGAAAAGGTCGAGAATGCCGCCGCGCACCGCGAATTCACCGATACCGCGCACGGTCGGCACGCGTTCGAAACCGGACGTTTCCAGTCGCGACACCAGTACGTTCATGTCGATCTGGTTGCCGGGCCTGGCGTGGAAGGTCTGTGCCTCGACGAGATCCGCCGGCGGAATGCGCTGCAGCAGCGCATTGGCGGTGGTGAGAATGACGGCGCGGTGCGGCTTCTTCGCCAGCGCGATCATGGCGGTCAGTGCATCGAGGCGCTTGGCGGCCGCATCCGAGCCGGGCGAGACGCGGTCGTAGGGCAAGCAATCCCAGGCCGGCAGTTCCAGCACCGGCAGGCCGGGGGCCGCGAAAGACAGCGCCTCGATGATCGCCGGCAGGCGCTGACCGTCGCGCGCGACGAACAGAACCGGCTTGTCGGGCGCGATCTCGAGTGCTGCCTGCACCAGCGCAAAGGCTTCGTAGCCATCGGCGACGCCGTCGACGATGAACTGACCGGCGCGGTCTTTCGGCAAACCGATGGTGGGAATGAGGCTCATCAAATCACGGTCTTGTTTTATCGCAATTCCCCACGGAAAACCGCTTCGTACTTTTCCTGGAATTGCTTGTGTTCAGAATGTCAGAGAACGGCGGAAAGCCAGGATCTTTTGCAGGACGGCACAATCGATGTCGGCCGGCACCGGGCGTTCGCCGGTGACCATGGGCAGGAATTCGGTATCGGGAATGTCGAGGAGCCTCTCATATTGGTCGATTTCGTCGCCGGTCAAGGCGCCGATCTCAGCGTCGGCGAAGGTGCCGAGGATAAGGTCCATCTCGCGCATGCCGCGATGCCAGGAGCGAAACAGAAGCTTGCGGCGGCGGACGTCGAGCCCCTCGCTTGATCTCGTCGTTCCGGTCATCGTGCCGCATCCTTGCTTGCTGCGGGCGCATATAGCGTGGATAGAAGGGGCTGTCAGCCTTGCAACGGCCCGGTTGGCGTCTAACATCTCGGTGTGACGAACATTCCTGACAGTATCGGCGCTAGCACCCCCCTCTGTCCTGCCGGACATCTCCCCCTCAAGGAGGGAGATCGTATGGCACGACTGCTTTCGCCAATTTCCAACTGCGCAAGGCGGGCGAGGTCAGAACTGCTAATCGCCCCCCTTGAGGGGGAGATGGCCGGCAGGCCAGAGGGGGGTGAGCGCAGACACCGCATGGTTTCTCTCAGATGAGACCTTCCATCCTCGATCCCTTGTTTGTCCCGATCACCTCGCTTGCCGGCGTCGGACCGAAAGTCGGCGCGCTGATCGAGAAGGTTGTCCCGGCCGATCTGGGTGACCGCCCCGCCCGCGCGGGCGACCTTCTGTTCGTGCTGCCGCACACCGTCATCGACCGGCGCAGCCGGCCGGGCATCGCAGGATCCGCGGAGGGCCAGATCGTGACGCTGGAGGTGCGCATCGACCGCCACCAGCCGCCGCCGCGCGGCAACAGGTCGGTGCCTTACCGGGTCTTAGCCCATGACGACACCGGCGAGATCGCGCTGACCTTCTTCCATGCTCACGCTTCCTATCTCGAAAAGGCGATGCCCGAGGGCGAGCATGTCGTGGTCTCCGGCCGCATGGAATGGTTCAACGGCCGCCCGAGCATGGTCCACCCCGACCACATCGCGCTCGCCAGCGAGGCGGAAAACCTGCCGCTGGTCGAACCGGTCTATCCCCTGACAGCCGGGCTCTCGGGCAAGGTGCTGCGCCGGGCGATCGGCCAGGCGCTGGCGCGTGTGCCCGAATTTCCCGAATGGCAGGACGGCGCTTTCATGCGCCGCCACACGTCTCCCTCCTTTGCCGGCGCGCTTGCCCGCATCCACAATCCGGCCGACCCGATCGATGTCTCCGTCGATGGCGCTGCCTGGCGGCGCCTCGCCTATGATGAGCTGCTGGCGGGCCAGGTCTCGCTGGCGCTGGTGCGGGCAAAAGTCCGCCGCCTGTCCGGCCGCCCTCTGGTCGGCGACGGCCGCATCGTCGAAAAACTGCGAGCCGCACTGCCCTATTCGCTGACACCGAGCCAGGAGTTCGCGCTGGCCGAAATCAATGCCGACCTCGCCGATCCCGAGCGCATGCTGCGGCTTCTGCAGGGCGATGTCGGCTCCGGCAAGACGGTCGTCGCGCTGTTGGCCATGGCGCGGGCTGTCGAGGCTGGCGGCCAGGCGGCCTTGATGGCACCGACCGAAATCCTGGCGCGCCAGCATCTGGCGACCATCACGCCGCTTGCCGCCAAGGTCGGGCTGCGCATCGCCATCCTCACGGGCCGCGAGAAGGGCCGCGAACGCGCTGATACGCTGGCCGGCCTGGCAAGCGGCGAGATCGACATCGTCGTCGGCACCCATGCGCTGTTCCAGGAGACGGTCATGTTCCACGACCTGGTCTTTGCCGTGATCGACGAGCAGCACCGTTTCGGCGTCCATCAACGGCTCGCCATCACCGCCAAGGGCGATGCGCCCGACATGCTGGTGATGACGGCCACTCCCATCCCGCGCACGCTGGTGCTGACCGCTTTCGGCGACATGGACGTGTCGAAACTGACGGAAAAACCGGCCGGCCGCCAGCCGATCCGTACCGTTACTCTGCCGCTGGAGCGGCTCGATGAACTGATCGGCCGCATGGTCGAGGCGGTGGCCGGCGGCCAGAAGATCTACTGGATCTGTCCGCTGGTCGAGGAATCCGAAGAAATCAAGCTGATGTCGGCCGAGGACCGCTTCGCCTCGCTGAAACCATTGTTCGGCGACCGTATCGGGCTCGTTCACGGCCGCATGAAAGGTGCCGACAAGGACGAGGCGATGCGCGCCTTCAAGCAGGGCGAGACACGCATCCTGATCGCCACCACGGTCATCGAGGTCGGCGTCGACGTACCGGACGCCACCGTCATGGTCATCGAGCACGCCGAGCGCTTCGGCCTCGCCCAATTGCATCAGTTGCGCGGCCGGGTCGGGCGTGGCGACAAGCCCTCCTCCTGCGTGCTGCTCTACAAGGACCCGCTCGGCGAGACCGCGAAACGCCGGCTGTCGGTGATGCGCGAGACCGAGGACGGGTTCCTGATCGCCGAGGAGGACCTGAAGCTGCGCGGCGAAGGCGAATTGCTTGGCACCCGCCAGTCCGGCACGCCGGGTTTCCAGGTGGCGCGCATCGAGGCGCATGCCGATCTTCTGGAGGCCGCCCGCGACGATGCCAGGCTGATCCTGTCGCGCGACCCGGAGCTGCAATCGCAGCGTGGCGAGGCGTTGCGCCTGCTGCTTTATTTGTTCGGCCGCGACGAGGCCGTGCGGCTCCTGCGCGCCGGCTGAGCCAGGGCGGCAACCGACGGGTTGGCGAGCATCCCCTCGATCGGCTCGCCATTCACGACAACCATTTGCTTGACCTCGGGCGCCACCAGCCCGGCCGAGACGATCAGCTTGGCGCCGTCCTCGATCGTCATGTCGAGCAGCACGATGTCCGACTTCGGCACATACATCAGGAATCCGGTGGTCGGGTTCGGCGTGCACGGCATGAACACGGCAATCAGCGGATCGCCTTCCTGGTCGAGCTTTTGGTTGATCTCGGTTTCCTTCTCGCTGGCGACGAACACCAGCGACCACACACCCTTGCGCGGATATTCGACCAGCCCGACCTGGCGGAACATGTCACCCTTGTTCGACAGCACGGTCTCGAAAATCTGCTTCAGCGAGCCATAGATGCCGCGCACCAGCGGCATGCGGCCAAGCAGGCGCTCGCCGAAATTGACGATGGCGCGGCCGACTATGTTGGCCGTCAGGAAGCCTATCAGCGTGATCAGGATCAACGCGACGATCAGCCCGAACCCCGGCACCGGAAACGACAAATAGGTGTCAGGGCTGTAGCGGGCCGGAATATAGGGTTTCACCCAGGAATCGACCCAGCCGATGAAAGACCATGCAATGTAGGCGGTGATCGCCAGCGGCGCGCAGACAATGAAGCCCGTGAGGAAATAGTTCCTCAGCCGGGTCACGCCGGAAGTCTTGGGAGCGTCGGACATGATTCACCGGAGGCGCGGGTTGCAGCGCAACATTAGTGAACCGGACGAAGCTTTGGAACTGCGAAGTTTTTAAAGAGCCGATTATGCCGCCGCTTCCAGCGAAGCAATCCAAACGGAAGCAGCATACGTTCGCGATTAGCCGAAACATCCCTCCCCTTCGTCATCCACGGGCGGAGCAAGGAGCGAAGCGACGCGGCGCAGACCCGAGGATCCATTCCGTGACGTCGGCCGAAGAACGCAACCCCTCAAGATGGTCGGCGAATCCTTCGGTCGCTATACTTCGTTCATGACGGGCTATGTCTATTTAACTGCGAGCCGGAAACGCGGCACCATCTATATTGGCGTCACAAACGATCCGATGCGATCCAGCGCGAGAAGTCGCTGAAACGTTGGCCGCGTCAGTGGAAGATTGAATTGATCGAAAAGGTCAATCCGGAGTGGTTCGAGCTTTTCCGCGGGACTGGGTGGTAGCGCCAAGTTCTGCACCGCTTTGATCCGCCATACCGTCCCGGAATGGATCCTCGGGTCTGCGCAGGAGCTTCGCTCCCGCTCCGCCCGTGGATGACGAAAGGATGAGGCCTACTCCACCGTCACCGATTTCGCCAGATTGCGCGGCTGGTCGACGTCGGTGCCCATAAAGACGGCGGTGAAATAGGCGAGCATCTGGATCGGCAGCGCGTAGATGATCGGCGAGATGATTTCCGGCACGTCCGGCAGCACGATCGTCTCCATCGTCTTGACGCTCGTCAGTGCCGCACCCTTGCTGTCGGTGATCAGGATGATCTTGCCGCCGCGCGCCGCCACTTCCTGCATGTTCGACACGGTTTTTTCGAAAATGCGGTCGTGCGGCGCGATGACGATGACCGGCATGTTCTCGTCGATCAGTGCGATCGGGCCGTGCTTCAGTTCGCCGGCTGCATAGCCTTCGGCGTGGATATAGGAGATTTCCTTGAGCTTTAGCGCGCCTTCCATGGCCAGCGGGAAATTGGTGTCGCGGCCGAGATAGAGCACGTTCTTATAGTGAGCGAGGTCGCGCGCGGTCTTTTCGATCTGATGGTCGAGCTTCAGCACCTGATTGGCATAGCGCGGTGCTTCCGAAAGCTCGCGCACAAAGGTCTTTTCCTGCTCCTTCGAGATCGTACCGCGCGCCACGCCAGCCCGCACGGCAAGCGATGCCAGCACCGACAACTGGCAGGTGAACGCCTTGGTGGAGGCGACGCCGATTTCCGGCCCGGCGAGCGTCGGCAGCACGACGTCGGATTCGCGCGCCATGGTCGATTCGCGCACATTGACGACGGCGCCGATCTTCATCCCCGCCTTGCGGCAGTAGCGCAGCGAGGCCAGCGTGTCGGCGGTCTCGCCCGATTGCGAGATGAAGAAGGCGGCATCGTTCTTCGACAGCGGCATTTCGCGGTAACGGAATTCCGAAGCGACATCGATATCGACCGGCAGTCGCGCGTAGCGCTCGAACCAGTACTTGCCAATCAGGCCGGCGAGATAGGCGGTGCCGCAGGCCGAAATCGCCAGCCGGTCGATTTTGGCGAAATCGAAAGGCAGGTCGAGCGGCTTGGAGACGCCGCCGACAAAATCCAGATAATTCGCCAGCGTGTGCGAGATCACCTCGGGCTGTTCATGGATTTCCTTCTCCATGAAGTGGCGTCTATTGCCCTTGTCGACCATGAAACTGGTCGAGAGGGACTGCTGGCGCTTGCGGTCGACCTTTGTGCCGTCGATGTCGAAGATGGTGACGCCGTCGCGGCGCACCACCGCCCAGTCGCCATCTTCGAGATAGGTGATCGAATTGGTGAACGGGGCGAGCGCGATGGCGTCTGAACCCAGAAACATCTCGCCATCGCCATGGCCGACAGCCAGCGGCGGACCGTTGCGCGCGCCGACGATCAGGTCTTCATCGCCCTTGAACATGATGGCCAGCGCGAAAGCGCCTTCCAGCCGCTTCAGCGCCTGGTGCGCGGCATCAACCGGCTTCAGCCCCCTGGCGAGTTCGCGCGCCACCAGATGCGCCACGACCTCGGTGTCGGTCTGCGACGAAAAAGAATAGCCGTCGCGGATCAGCTCGGCGCGCAGTTCGGCGAAATTCTCGATGATGCCGTTGTGGACGATGGCGACGCCATCGGAAAAATGCGGGTGCGCATTGGTCTCGTTGGGCACGCCATGCGTCGCCCAGCGTGTGTGACCGATGCCGATCGTGCCGTCGAGCGGCTCGTCCTTGAGCCGGCGCTCCAGGTTGATCAGCTTGCCTTCGGCGCGGCGGCGGGCGAGTTCGCCACGCTCGATGGTGGCGACGCCGGCCGAGTCATAGCCGCGGTACTCCAACCGCTTCAACGCATCGACGATGAGCGGCGCAACCTGCGAGTGGCCGACGATTCCAACGATACCGCACATGCAGAAAGCCCCCGATTCCCCGGAAAACCAGCGCTATTTAGGGATGGCCGGCCTGCCGTGGAAAGTCACATTGCATTTCGTCCCGTATAACGGAACGCTCATTCTGTCGATGCACCATGACAGGCCGCCTTGCAATCCGGTTACTGCAATCGTTCGGTTTGTCAGGCTTCGGTTTTCAGACGATGGTTTTCACCAGAGAGATATCTCGCTAATAGCCCTGCCATGAGCGAGAGCAAGCCCACCGTAACCCTCTGGCGCCCTGTCGGCCCCAGGGAACTGAAACTGATCCAGGCCTCGGGGATGCAGGCGTTTCCGCCGCGCCTGCCCGAGCAGCCCATTTTCTATCCCGTGACGACCGAAGCCTATGCGGTGCAGATCGCACGCGACTGGAACGTGCCGGCCAGCGGCTCGGGGTTCGTCACCCGGTTCGACGTTCTCAAGAGCTTTCTCGACCGCTACCGGGTCGAGCACGCTGGCAGCAAGGCGCATCTGGAATACTGGATTCCGGCCGAAGATCTCCCTGAATTCAACAAGGCGATCGTCGGCAAGATCGAAGTCACAGCCGCTTTCGGCAAGGACGCGAAGACTTCCGGCTAACGCCCGTTATCCAGCAGCCTTTTTCTTCGCCGCCGCCGCCGAAGCAAAGCGCTCGCGCAATTCCTTGCCCTTGCCTGGAATCGTCTTCTGGCGGGCGCGGCCGAAGGCCAGCGCGTCGTCGGGCACGCTTTCGGTGATCACGCTGCCCGAGGCGATGTAGCCGCCCTTGCCGATGGTGACAGGCGCCACCAGCGACGAATTGGAGCCAATGAACGCGCCCTCGCCGATGTCCGTGAAGAATTTCGAATAGCCGTCGTAATTGCATGTGATGGTGCCGGCGCCGATATTGGCACCCGCGCCGACGCGGGCATCGCCGATATAGGTCAGATGGTTGACCTTGGCGCCCTCCTCGATAACCGCCTGCTTGACCTCGCAGAAATTACCGACCTTGGCCTTGTTTCGGAGATCCGCGCCCGGCCGCAGCCGCGCGTACGGCCCGACATCGCAATTGGACGCAATGGTGGCGCCCTCGATATGGCTGAAGGCATGGATCTTGGCGCCCGTGGCGATTTTCACGCCCGGGCCGAACCAGACATTGGGCTCGACGATGGTGTCAGCGCCGATCTCGGTGTCGTGCGAGAAGTACACGGTCTCCGGCGCGATCAGCGTCACGCCCGACAGCATTGCCTCATGGCGGCGGCGCGCCTGCCAGATGCCCTCGGCCTGCGCCAGTTCGGCGCGATTGTTGATGCCGAGCGCGCTCTCGAAGCTGGCTTCGGTGGCGACGACATCGAGGCCTCGCGCGCCGGCGATCTCGACAATGTCGGTGAGGTAATACTCGCCTTTGGCATTCTTGTTGTCGACCTGATCGAGCAGCGTCAGCGCGTGAGCGCCGGCTACCGCCATCATCCCGGCATTGCAGAAGCCGATTTTTTTCTCCTCCTCGGAGCAATCCTTTTCCTCGCGGATGGCGACCAGCTTGCCGTCCTTTTCGATCAGCCGGCCATAGCCCGTCGGGCTGGGCGGACGGAAGCCAACCACCACGACGGCCGCACCTTCCGCCAGTTTCAGCCGCGCCACGGTCAGCGCATCGGCGTCGATCAGCGGCGTGTCGCCGAACATCACCAGGATATCGTCATAACCCTTTGATATCGCATCGCGCGCGGCGAGCACGGCATGCGCGGTGCCGAGGCGCTTGTCCTGCACGAAGGTCTCGGCCTTTGGAGCGAATTTCGCCGCCGCCTTGCGCATCTCTTCGGCCCCATGGCCGATCACCAGCGCCTGGCTGCCGGCACCAGCGGCTTCGGCTGCCTTCACCACATGGGCGACCATCGGCAGGCCGGCGATCTGGTGCAGCACCTTCGGCAGCACGCTCTTCATGCGCGTGCCTTCGCCGGCGGCAAGGATGACGGACAGGCAGGATCTCTGGCTCATGGAACGACAACCATATGAAAGGGTTGGGAATCAAAGCATGCTAGCAGTGGCGCCATGCTTCACCAATGCGGTTAAATTCCGGTGAGGTGGGAGCGGAGGCGTTCAGGATTCGATCCGCGTTGCCGTAGGCATCCGCGTCGCCCTAAGCAAAAGCAAAGCGATAGCCGGTGCTGTTAGATCATGTTAAATTTTCTAATCGTCTCGGGGATAATTCACATGTGGCCGTTTTCAAAAAAGCAGTCGAATATCTCGCGAGAAATTGTTTCGAGCGCCGACCAGAAAAATTCAAGGCTTGGTAGTGTAGAGAACTTTGCAAGGTATCTTGGCGTTGACATCACCCCCTACGGAGCAGGTGTCGCGCTACTGTCTCTCGAGAGCGGATACAGCGAAGCCGAAACAGCATCACATTTCGCGGTTGTAACTTTGGCTCGCGACATTCGGGAGGCAGGATTCGATATCGAAAAGATAGTGCGATTTGCGCCCATTGCCATGGCAACGCTTGAATGCCTGAAGGAGCTGAAAGATCGAGGATTAATGCGCGAAGAAATTTGGCAAAATGACACCACGGCGATTGGCAAGATCGCTTTTCCAAGTCCGGATACCCATTCTTGGATCGAGCGAGTTCTCAGCGATCCCACGGTAGCTCGTGACCGCGTTGCGGTGAGCCGCATCCAAATTTAGATCAAACCTACCCCAGCCGCCCCAGCACCGGAAAATTCTCCAGCAGCCAATACGACACCGTCTGCACGCCACCAGTGAGGAAAAACACCCCGGCGACGACCAGCAGCGCGCCGATCGCTTTTTCGACGCGGCCGAGATGGACGCGGAATTTGCCGAGGAAGCGCATGAAGGCGCCGGAAAACAGTGCGGCGATCAGGAATGGGATGCCCAGCCCGAGCGAATAGGCGGCGAGCAGCAGCGCGCCCTCGCCCACCGTTTCGCGGCCACCTGCCAGCGTCAGGATCGGCCCCAGCACCGGGCCGATGCAGGGCGTCCAGCCGAAGGCGAAGGCCAGTCCCATGACATAGGCCGCGACGGCACTTGCCGGCTTGCCCTGCGACTGGAAGCGCGCCTCGCGCGACAGCAGCGGAATGCGCAGGATGCCGAGGAAATTCAGGCCCATCAGGATGATCAGCACACCGGCGCCCATTGCCAGCGGCTCCTGCCAGACGCGCAGCAGCCGGCCGATGGTCGAGGCGCCGGCGCCCAGCGCGACAAAGACGGTCGAGAAGCCGAGCACGAAGGCGATCGAGGAAAAGAGCAGCGCGCCGCGTGCGCCTTCACGCGCTGTCGCACCGGCATTGCCGCGGAAATCGTCGACCGACACGCCGGCCATATAACAGAGATAAGGCGGCACCAGCGGCAGCACGCAAGGCGACAGGAACGAGATAGCTCCCGCCCCGATCGCGCTGACATAGCCGATGTCCAATGCCATTTCCAAGAACTCCAATGCCGTGACGCCGATATAGCGACGCGCAGCCTTGTCCACCAATCACCATTGTGTTGGCAAGATCATCCATTGCCCGACGCACTTGCCAGGAAGAAACCACAGCCCGCAGGCGTTGATGCTGTGAGGCCGCGATTTCCCGCGCGTCTCCAGATATCAGTCAGGGAGATTTCCATGAAAACCATAACCGCAGGACTGGCAGCGCTTCTACTCAGCACAGCCGCATCCTTCGCCGCCGACGCGTGGAAGGAAGCCGAGGTCAATGGCACCAAGATCTACACCGACGCCAACGGCATGACGCTTTACACCTATGACAAGGACGAGAAGGGCAAGACCAACTGCTATGACAAATGCGCCACCAACTGGCCGCCGCTGAAGGCCGAAGCCGGCGCCAAGGCGGATGACGAATGGACCGTTGTCGACCGCACCGACGGCACCAAGATGTGGGCCTATGACGGCAAGCCGGTCTACACCTTCATAAAGGACAAGAAGCCCGGCGACGTGACCGGCGACGGCGTCGGCGAAGTCTGGCACATCGTCAAGGCCGACTAAGCCACTCTATCCCAGTCCCGCCTGCTGACTGGTCGCCGGGCATCGCTTCATGCCGCCGGCGGCCAGCATCAATCAGCCGTTCTGGCGTCGAACCGACGCTATTCCCGGCCGTCACTCCGCGACTCGGTGGAAAAGTGAAACCAGGTCGTTTTCGCCGGCTCGGCACCACATCTCCCTTTCCCAAAATTCTGTGATTTTCTCCATACACTCTTAGAGTGTATTGCTGCGGACCGGCCCGCAATTTGGGCGCTTCCCCTTGACCGGATGCAAAAGCGCGGCCATGTGAGCGACAAATAGAACGAGATTTCGTCGCGCGCAGCGGAATTCTTCTGCCGCACCACAGCTGATATGAGACCTCATGGACGTCGTCGTCGTCGAATCGCCGGCCAAGGCGAAGACAATCAACAAATACCTCGGCAAGAACTACAAGGTTCTGGCCTCGTTCGGCCATGTCAGGGATTTGCCGGCCAAGGATGGCTCGGTGCGTCCGGATGAGGATTTCGCCATGTCCTGGGCGGTCGACACCGCCTCTGGCAAACGCCTCGCCGACATCGCCAAGGCGGTCAAGGACGCCGACGGCCTGATCCTCGCCACCGATCCGGATCGCGAAGGCGAAGCGATTTCCTGGCATGTGCTGGAAGTGCTGAAGCAGAAGCGCGCGCTGAAGGACAAGCCGGTCAGCCGCGTCGTCTTCAACGCCATCACCAAATCGTCGGTGCTGGAGGCGATGGCCAATCCGCGCCAGATCGATGCACCGCTGGTCGATGCCTACCTCGCCCGCCGGGCGCTGGATTATCTCGTCGGCTTCACGCTGTCGCCGGTGCTGTGGCGCAAGCTGCCGGGCGCCCGCTCGGCCGGCCGCGTCCAGTCGGTTGCGTTGCGTCTCGTCTGCGACCGCGAATCCGAGATCGAGCGCTTCATCCGCGAGGAATACTGGCAGATCGCCGCCCTGCTGGGCACGCCGCGCAACGAGAATTTTGAAGCGCGGCTGACCGCCTTCGACCGCAAGAAGCTGCAAAAGCTCGACATTTCCAACAAGGCGCAGGCCGACGACATCAAGTCGATGCTTGATGGCGCAACCTTCAAGGCGGTGTCGGTGGAAGCCAAGCCGACCAAGCGCAATCCCGGCCCGCCCTTCACCACTTCGACCCTGCAGCAGGCCGCTTCGTCAGGTCTCGGCTTCTCGGCCAGCCGCACCATGCAGGTGGCGCAACGCCTCTATGAAGGCATGGAGATCGGCGGCGAGACCACAGGTCTCATCACCTATATGCGAACCGACGGCGTGCAGATGGCACCCGAGGCGATCGACGCCGCACGCGACGCCATTACCAAGGAATTCGGCGCAAAATACCTGCCGGAAAAGCCGCGCCAGTATACGGCCAAGGCCAAGAACGCCCAGGAAGCGCACGAGGCGATCCGCCCGACGGATTTCATGCGCACGCCGGCATCGGTCAGGCAATATCTCGATTCCGACCAGATGCGGCTCTATGAGCTGATCTGGAAGCGCGCCATCGCCAGCCAGATGCAGTCGGCCGAGATCGAGCGCACCACCGCCGAGATCGAAGCGGTCAATGGATCGCGCACCGCCGAGCTTCGCGCCGTCGGCTCGGTCGTTCGCTTCGACGGCTTCATTGCCGCCTACACCGACCAGAAGGACGACGATACGGAAGACGAGGAAAATCGTCGCCTGCCCGAAATCCGCGCCGGCGAGCAGCTTGCCCGCCAGGCGATCAATGCCACCCAGCACACCACCGAGCCGCCGCCGCGCTATTCCGAGGCGTCGCTGATCAAGAAGCTGGAAGAACTCGGCATCGGTCGGCCTTCCACCTATACGGCGATCCTGAAGACGCTCGAAGACCGCGACTATGTCACCATCGACAAGCGCCGGCTGGTGCCGCAGGCCAAGGGCCGGCTGCTGTCGGCCTTCCTCGAAAGCTTCTTCAAGCGCTATGTCGAGTACGACTTCACCGCGTCCCTCGAGGAAAAGCTCGACGAGATCTCGGACGGCAAGCTCGCCTGGAAGGACGTGCTGCGCGATTTCTGGAAGGATTTTTCCGGTGCCGTCGCCGACATCAAGGAACTGCGCGTCACCGACGTGCTCGACGCGCTCAATGAGGAACTGGCGCCGCTGGTGTTTCCCGCGCGCGAAGACGGTTCGAACCCGCGCATCTGCCCGAAATGCGGCACCGGCAATCTGTCGCTGAAACTCGGCAAGTTCGGCGCCTTCGTCGGTTGCTCCAACTATCCCGAATGCTCCTTCACCCGCCAGCTCGGCGACGCCGCCAATCCGAATGGCGAGAATGGCGGCGGCGAGGACGGCACCAAGGTCATCGGTAAGGATCCCTACACGTCAGAGGAAATCACGCTGCGGAGCGGCCGCTTCGGCCCCTACCTGCAGCGCGGCGACGGCAAGGAAGCCAAGCGCTCCAGCCTGCCCAAGGGCTGGACGGCAGAATCGATCGATCACGAAAAGGCGCTGGCGCTGCTGTCGCTACCCCGCGATGTCGGCCAGCATCCGGAAACGGCCAAGATGATCTCGGCCGGGCTCGGCCGCTACGGTCCGTTCGTGCTGCATGACGGCACCTATGCCAATCTCGAGAGCATCGAGGACGTGTTCTCGATCGGCCTCAACCGCGCCGTGTCGGTGATCGCCGAGAAGCAGTTGAAGGGCAAGGGCGGACGCAATGGCGGCACTGCCGCTGCGCTCAAGGAGCTTGGCGACCATCCCGATGGCGGCGGCAAGATCGTCGTGCGCGACGGCAAATACGGACCTTACGTGAATTTCGGCAAGGTCAACGCCACCCTGCCCAAGGGCAGGGATCCACAGTCGGTGACCATCGAGGACGCGCTGGCGCTGATTGCCGAGAAGGAAGCCAAGGGCGGCGGCGGCAAGAAGCCGTTCCGCAAGGCAGCGGCGGCCAAGGCCCCGGCAACCAAGAAAGTAGCCGCCAAGAAGCCGGCTGCGAAGAAGCCGGCCGCGAAGAAAAAAGGATAGGGCAGCGTGGCGCGCAAGATCACCGGCAGAACCCACGGCGATCCGCGCACCGCCGACACCAGGGCCAAGGTCAAGGACGACTACCGGCCGTCGCGTGACGAAATCCTGCGCTACATCGCCGAAAATCCCGATCGCGCCGGCAAACGCGACATCGCAAAGGCGTTCGCGCTGCGCGGCGACGATCGCATCTGGCTGAAGGACATTTTGCGCGACTTGCAGGACGAAGGCGTCCTTACCAAGGAGCGCAAGGGGTTGGCCCGCGTCGGCGCCCTGCCCCATGTCACGGTCCTCGATATTTTTGACCGTGATGCCGATGGCGTGCTCTTGGCGCGTCCTACCGAACACACGGCCAATGGACCGCCGCCCATCGTTTCCATCCGCCTGTCGCGCAGTGGCAGTGGACCGGCGCCCGGCATTGGCGACCGCGTGCTGGCCAAGACCTTTCCGGCCGACGAGACGAACGTTGCCCTGGGCGGCCCCGCCTACACCGGGCGGGTGGTGAAGATTTTCGAAAAACGCACCGATGCCGTGCTCGGTGTCTTTCGCATCTTGCAGGACGGCACCTTCCGCATCGAGCCGGTGGAACGGCGCCAGCCCGAACTGATCGTCGACAAGGAATTCCAGAACGGCGCCAAGAACGGCGACCTGGTCGAGGTCGAGCCCGCGCGGGCTTCCCGCTATGGGCTGCCGAGAGCCAAGGTGCTCAACGTGCTGGGTTCGCTGACCAGCGAAAAGGCGGTCTCGATGATCGCCATCCACGCACACGACATTCCGCATATCTTCCCGGCCGACGTCATCGCAGAATCCGAAGCGGTCAAACCCGCGACGCTGGATCACCGCGAGGATTGGCGCGACCTGCCGTTGATCACCATCGATCCGGCCGACGCCAAGGATCATGACGACGCCGTCTTCGCCACGCCGGATCTCGACGAGAAGAACCCGGGCGGCGTGGTCGCCACTGTCGCCATCGCCGACGTCGCCGCCTATGTGCGCTACGGCACGGCACTCGACCGCGAAGCGCTGAAGCGCGGCAATTCGGTGTATTTCCCGGATCGCGTCGTGCCGATGCTGCCCGAGCGCATCTCCAACGATCTCTGCTCGCTGCGCGAGGGCCAGGACCGGCCGGCATTGGCAGTGCGCATGGTTTTTTCGGCCGAGGGCCGCAAGCTCAGGCACTCCTTCCATCGCGTCATGATGAAGTCGGCGGCAAAGCTCGCCTACCAGCAGGCTCAGGCGGCGATCGAGGGCGCGCCGGACGACAAGACAGGCCCTATCCTCAAAACCGTGCTGAAGCCACTGTGGGACGCCTATGCGATCCTGAAGCGCGGCCGCGATGGCCGCCAGCCGCTCGAACTCGACCTGCCGGAGCGCAAGATCGTGCTAAAGCCGGACGGCACCGTCGATCGCGTCATCGTGCCGGACCGGCTCGATGCCCACAAGCTCATCGAAGAATTCATGATCCAGGCCAATGTCGCGGCGGCCGAAACGCTCGAGGCGAAGAAACAGGAACTGGTCTATCGCGTCCATGACGCGCCATCGCTGGCCAAACAGGAATCGCTGCGCGAGTTCCTGCAGACATTGGGCCTGTCACTTGCGCGCGGCGCGCAGATGCAGCCAAGCCAGTTCAACGGCATTTTGGAGCGCGTGCGCGGCGCCGACAATGAAGGCCTGGTCAACGAAGTGGTTCTGCGCTCGCAGAGCCAAGCCGAATACTCGCCAAAGAACATCGGCCATTTCGGTCTCAACCTCCGCCGCTACGCCCATTTCACCTCACCGATCCGCCGCTACGCCGATTTGATCGTGCATCGCGGACTTATTGCCGCACTCGGATTGGGTTCGGGCGGGCTGACGCAGGACGAAGCGGCACGGCTCGAAGATGTCGCCGTGCTGATTTCCGGCACGGAACGCCGCGCAATGGCGGCCGAGCGGGACACGGTCGACCGTCTGATCGCCAGCTATCTCGCCGAACGCGTCGACGACCGGTTCGATGCCCGCATCTCCGGCGTCACCAAGTCAGGACTATTTGTCCAATTGCCGCAGTACGGCGCGGATGGTTTCATCCCGGTGTCAACTCTGGGCGGCGATTACTATATATACGATGAAACGGCCCGCTCCCTGTTCGGGGAACGCTCGGGCAAAGGCTACCAGCTCGCGGACCGCGTCGAGGTCCGACTCGTCGAGGTGGCGCCGATGGCCGGCGCGATGCGCTTCGAAATGTTGACCGACCCGAAGCCTTTGCCGGGCTCCAAGCGGTCGTTTCACAAGGCCAAGGGCCGCGCCCGCGCGTCGCAATCGCGACCGGGTTCGCGCGGCAGGAGACGATGATGACAACAGCCATGGAAGAACAGGTTTTCGGCGGAGAACATCACTCGGGCCGGACCGCGCGCCCGCTGTGGACGGCGATGAAGCGCGGCCTGCTCGGCCGCTGCCCGCGTTGCGGCGAAGGCAAGCTGTTTCGCGCTTTCACCAAGACCGTCGACACATGCAGTGTCTGCGGCGAGGAACTGCATCACCACCGCGCCGACGACCTGCCTGCCTATCTCGTCATCGTCATCGTCGGCCATATCGTGCTGGGCGCCTTCATGGGCGTTGAAGCGACGTCGACGCTGTCCACATGGCAGCACATTGCCATCTGGGTGCCGCTGACCATCCTTTTGTCGGTTGCGCTGCTGCAGCCGATCAAGGGTGCCGTCATCGGACTGCAATGGGCCTTCTATATGCACGGCTTCGGCGGTGAGCACGACGTGATCGAGCCGCATCCCGGAGCCTAGGCCGCAGCCAAGAATGCTGCCTGGTGCAACATACCGACCGTGAAAGGCCACTTTCGCTTGCCAGAAGTTTCCGCTAGGTCCTGCGCATGGACGGTATGACCAAGGCGGAAGTCGACAAGATCGAGCGGAGCATGATCGCTCATAGCGACCGGCCAATCCGCCCGCGCGACGCGGCAACCCTCATCCTGCTCGACCGCAAGGACGATGATGTGCTGGTTCTGATGGGTCGCCGTCATGCCGGCCACGCCTTCATGCCGGGCAAGTTCGTCTTTCCCGGCGGCCGCACCGATCCGGCCGACAGCCGCATACCGGTCGTCGCCGCCCTGCATCCGGAGCAGGAAGCCAGGCTGATCGCCGGGCCAGGGCGCACAAGCGCCGCACGAGCCCGCGCCATCGCCCTGTCCGCCATCCGCGAAACCTATGAGGAAGCCGGGCTGCTGATCGGCCGCAAGGGTGCCTTCGCAACCTCCAGGTCCGACTGGCAGGGTTTTGCCGAACACGGCGTGCAACCCTCGCTGGACATGCTGCGCTTCGTCGCGCGCGCGATCACGCCGCCCAACCGGGTGCGCCGCTTCGACACCCGCTTTTTCAGCGCCTGGCGTGACGACGTCGCCGTCGAACTGCCCGGTGGCGGTCCCACCAACGAGCTCGAAGAGCTGGTCTGGCTGCCGCTCGCCAAGGCCAGGGAAGCCGACATACCCGATATCACCCGAATGATCCTGGACGAGCTGGAAAAGCGCCTCGCCCATGATCCGCTGTTGCGTCCTGGCGGTCCCGTGCCCTTCTACCGGCTTGTCCGCAGCCGCTTCACCCGCGAACTTCTCTAGAGCAATTCCAGGAAAAGTGTGACGCGGTTTTCCGCCCGGAATTGCGTAAGATCAAAAAGACAGAGTATTCAGCATCCCATGACGGTCGATACCCAACCACAGGGCGACGAACGCGTACACTGGCTGCCGATGGTGGCGGCGATCTCGTCGATCAGCGTCGTCGGCATCGCCATCGGCCTCGGTATGCCGCTGCTCAGCGTCATCCTTGAAACGCGCGGCCATTCGGCTTCGATGATCGGCCTCAACACCGCCGTTGCCGGCCTCGCCTCGATCGCCGGTGCGCCTCTGGCGACCCCGCTCGCCATGCGCTTCGGCGTTGCCTGGACCATGATCGCCATGATCGCCGCCGGCGCTCTGGCCTTTGTCGGCTTCCATTTCGCACCCGATTTCTGGATGTGGTTTCCACTGCGCATCGTGCTGCACATTGCGCTGACGGTGCTGTTCATCCTGTCCGAATTCTGGATCAGCACCTCGGCGCCGCCGCACCGACGCGGCCTTGTCCTCGGCATTTACGCCACTGTCCTGTCGCTCGGCTTTGCCGCCGGACCGTGGCTGTTCGCCCATCTCGGCAGTTCCGGTTTCAGGCCGTTCGGCGTTATCATCGCGTTGGTGACGCTGGCGGCCATACCCGTGCTGGCAGCACGCAACGAGAGCCCGTCGATCGCCTCGGATGGCGAAACCAGCAATTTTCTGCGCTACATCTGGCTCGTGCCGTCGGCGACCGCTGCCGTGCTGGTGTTCGGCGCGGTGGAAACCGGCGGCTTTGCGCTGTTCCCGATCTATGGCAGCCGAATCGGCTACTCCGAAGCCGATGCAGCCCTTCTGCTGACCATGATCGGCCTCGGCAATGTGTTGTTGCAGATCCCGATCGGCATGATCAGCGACCGCGTCAGCGATCGCCGCTACCTGCTGATTGCCTGCGCCACGGTCGGTCTTATCGGCACCGTCTTCATGCCCTTCTTCGCCCAGAATTGGCATTTGATGGCCGCGCTTCTGTTCGTCTGGGGCGGCGTCGTCGCTGCCATGTACACGATCGGCCTCGCCCATCTCGGCTCGCAGCTTTCCGGCCATGAACTGGCGTCGGCCAACGCCGCCTTCGTGCTGTGCTACGGCGTCGGCATGGTGCTCGGCCCGCAGGCGATCGGCATCGGCATGGATGCGTTCGGCCCGTCCGGCTTCGGCTGGTCGCTCGGCCTGTTCTTCGCCGCCTATATCGCTTTGGTCGCCGTCAGGTTGGTTCGCAAGATCCTGCTGTAGCGCGACTGTGGCCAGCCATGCATTTGGCACGGCACGGAGACAGGCTGCTGACAGAACCGTGTCAGGAGCACAGGGCTAAAAAGGCGTCCCAAAACACTCGAGGACACTTCCATGATCGACAGCGGCTTTGAAACCACATCGCTACGAATGACACTGCTTCTGCTCGTAACGTTCCAGGCTCCGGCCGCCGACGTCGACCGCATCATGGATGCCGTGGTGGCGATTGCGCCGCTGGCCATGGGCAAATACGACCGCAATGCCTATCAGTCGGCGCACGGCATCGAACGCTACAGGCCGCTTGACGGTGCGGCCGCCGGCGCCGAAACCGAATTGAGACGGCGGCCCGGCACGGTCGAGGTTTCCTTCGAACTGCCGGACGACCAGGGGCTGGCCGCGCGTGTCGTCGAGGCGATTTTCCAAGCACATTCCTATCAGGAACCGGTGATCCGCATTCAACCGATTCTCGCCAGCCGTTCCAAGGGGCTGGACGACCGCGCCAATCCGAATCGCTGGTGGAACACGACCGGAGACTGGAAGAAGGTTGCTGCACCGGCGACAGAAACCGCATGATTTCCGTTCACCAGCAGGCTCAGGCGGATCGCACGAGGCTTGCCGGGCTTGACTTTCCGGGCGCGTTCTTTATGTGTCGCGCCAAGTTTCCCGCGTCCGGGTGTTTCCCCGTGCTCCAGCGGCCAAAACCCCACGAACAAACGGACTGATATCATGGCCAAAGCCGCAAACATCAAGATCAAGCTTCTGTCGACCGCCGACACCGGTTTCTTCTACGTGACCAGCAAGAACAGCCGCACCAAGACCGACAAGCTGTCGTTCCGCAAGTACGACCCGGTCGCCAAGAAGCACGTCGAATTCAAGGAAACCAAGATCAAGTAATCTGGGTTTCCCGCTGCAATGCCGAAACGCCGCCCAATGGGCGGCGTTTTTCGTTTGTAGCCAATTGATTTCGTTGCATCCGAGCAGAGACTCCAGCCAAAGGATTGACCCTTCGCCATGGTTGCGGCACCCTTGGCCGTGGGTTGGGTGTCACGAACAAGGCGCCTATGGATGTCGAAGAAGTTGAAAGCTGCAATCATTGCAGCCCTTGTCGCTCTGGCTGCTGGTTTCGCCGTCAGCAACGGGCTGATAAGCCAGCAGACGGCCGATGAGATCAAGGCCAGGACTGACCAGGTTCTGACTGAGGAAGAGGCCGCACAGCCTGCACCTCAGCCTGACAGCCCCGCCCCGCCTTCCACGGAACCCGCACCGCAGGCTCCGGCCCCTCCCGCCGCGGCACCCCCGCAAGGATCACAACCGGGTCAATGAAGAAGCCCCGCCGGCATGGGCTCCTCTCGTGCGATCGTGCCATCACCATACCTGCTGAGTGTATCGTTTTAATACAATCGCCGATTGGTAGACTTGCGCCACGGATAGGCAGTTAGTTTCAGCGTCAGGCAAAAAGGGGGGAAATGCCTCGCACTGGGAGAAAACGATGTCCGTACAAAAAGGCGACTTTCGAACCAACAGAGCCGACTACGTGATTGCCGCGATGCATGGCGGAGTGACCGCCGAAGACAGCGTTCGAGACGAGAACCTGGCAAGGAGAAAGAAGTCCCTGTGGCTGAAGGAGCGGCGATCGGCCAAGTCGGCTGAGAACCCGTTGGACAGCTCGCCGCTGTCTAAAAGAAGCCCTCGCGGTTAGCGATTTACAATCACCTTCCGCGATCACACCATATCCGCACACAACCCACTCACCCATATTGCAGGTGCCGCCGTCGGTGTTGACTAGCTCCGACGGCGGCCTAGTTCGTGGCGAAATAACCTCCGTTCTTTTGAGAAGACGGCGGGACTAAGGTCTTGTGCTCTACGCGCAAAGGTCCAAGCGGTCCTGTTAGGTTCCGGAAATGTCTCTTGGACGTTCCGCTATTTTATCCAATTGAAATGTAGCGTTACCGTGTATTCCCGCCCGATAACTGCGCCTGATCCGGCTGCCCGCATCCGCCCTGGCCGAGTCCCCTCAGCCGATGCGCTCACCGCCCTTCGGATCGAATAGATGCAGCTGGTGTGGTTCGGCCGCCAACCGTACCTCGTCGCCGGGCTTCACGCCGGCACGGCCCATGGCAAAGACGCAAAGCTGCTGGCTGGCCAGCTTGACGTAGAACTGCGTCGAAAGTCCGAGCGGCTCGACCACCCCCACCTCGCCCTTCAACGCGCCGTCATCCGCCAACTTGATATGCTCGGGCCGCAAACCGACGGTGATGGCGTCACCATCCTTGAGCGGCAGGCCTTCCGGCAGCCTCAGCGCCTGGCCGTCGGTCATTACGGCCTCCGGGGTAGTGCCCTCCCGAACCGTCGCCGGCAGGAAATTCATGCCCGGTGAGCCGATGAAACCGGCGACGAACATGTTGGCCGGCCGATCATAGAGATCGAGCGGCGCGCCGACCTGCTGGATCAGCCCGTCATGCATGACGACGATCCGGTCGGCCATGGTCATCGCCTCGATCTGGTCGTGCGTGACATAAACCGATGTCGTCTTCAGCTGCTGGTGCAGCGCCTTGATCTCGGCGCGCATATGGACGCGCAGCTTGGCGTCGAGGTTCGACAGCGGTTCGTCGAACAGGAAGACCTTGGGATCCCGCACGATGGCACGGCCCATGGCGACGCGCTGGCGCTGGCCGCCCGACAATTGCCGCGGCAGGCGCTGCAGGAAGGTGTCGAGCCCGAGCCGCTTGGCGGCGCCGTCCACCCTGGCATCGATCGTCGTCTTCTGCGCCTTCTTCAAGAGCAGGCTGAAACCCATGTTCTTCGACACGTCCATATGCGGATAGAGCGCATAGGACTGGAACACCATGGCGATGTCGCGGTCTTTGGGTGCTACGTCGTTGACCAGCCGCTCACCGATGCGGATCTCGCCGCCGGAAGCTTCCTCCAGTCCGGCGATCATGCGCAAGAGTGTGGACTTGCCGCAGCCTGACGGACCGACCAGGACGACGAACTCGCCATCGGCGATTTCAAGGTCGACCGCGTGCAGGACGCGGACGGCGCCATAGTCCTTGCGGACCTTTTCGAGCGTAACAGAGGCCATAGATCTATCCTTTGACGGCGCCGGCGGTCAGGCCGGTGACGAGATAGCGTTGCAGGAAGGCGAAGAAGATGCAGACCGGGATCAGCGCCAGGATGGACGCCGCCATCATCTGTCCCCAATCGACGGCGAACTTGCCGATGAAGGTGAGCAGGCCGACGGCAAAGGTCTTCTGATCGTCGCTGGAAATCAGCATCAGCGCGAACAAAAGCTCGCTCCAGGCTGCAGTGAAGACGAAGCCGAGGGTGGCGCCCATGCCTGGCAGCGTCAGCGGCACGATCACCTTGCGCATCGCCTGCGCGCGGGTGCAGCCGTCGATCATCGCCGCTTCCTCCAGATCCTTCGGAATGCCGTCGAAGAACGACTGCATCAGGAAGGTGGCAAAGGCCGTGTTGAAGGCGGTGTAGATGATGATCAGCCCGGTCAGGCTGTTGATCAGGCCGATCTGACCCATCACGCGGTAGATCGGCGGAATGACCATCACCAGCGGAAAGGTCTGGGTCAAAAGCAACATCAGCGCCAGTGCCGCCTTGCCGCGAAAGGTGAAGCGCGACATTGCATAGCCGGCGAGCGTGGCGATGATTGTCACCAGTGCCGCCGTCGATACCGAGACGATGACGCTGTTGAGGAAATAACGCGGAAAATCGGTGGCCTCGAGCACGGTGACGAAATTCTGCAGCGTCATGTGCGACGGCCAGAAGGTGATGCCTTCGGAATAGAGAAGCCGCTCCGGCGTGACCGAGATTTTTAGCGTCCAGTAGATCGGGAACAGGGCAAAGAGCACGTAGGCCGCGATTGCCGCGTACAGGCCGATGCCGCCGAAGAAGCGCTGCGAGGTTGAGCGTCCTGCGATCATCAGACGTGCCTCACCAGGGTGCGGCGGATACCGATCAGCGCAATCGCATAAGCAATGAGCAGGACGAGCAGCAGCACCGCCACCGCCGAGGCATAGCCCTTGTCCAGCGATTTGAAGGCGCTGACATAGATGTAGACCGGCACCGTGTTGGTCGAGCCGGCTGGCCCGCCCTCCGTCATGACGAAGATCAGGTCGGCGAAGGTGGCGATCCAGGTGGTGCGCAACATCACGGTGATGGCGATGGTCGGCGCCAGAAACGGCAGCGTCACCTTGGTGAAGCGCTGCCAAGGCGAAGCGCCGTCGATGGCCGCTGCCTCATGCAGTTCCGACGGAATGGATTTCAGCGCCGCCAAGAGCGTGATGGCGAAGAACGGAATGCCGAACCAGATGTTGGCGACGATCGGCCCCCACATGGCAGTCGAAGGATCGGACAGCACATTGGTCGGCTCCGCCTTCAGTCCCAGTGCAAACAGCCAGTGCGGCAAAGGGCCGATGATCGGATTGAACAGCCAGGCCCAGGTCAGACCCGACAGGAAAGACGGCACCGCCCAAGGCAGGAAGACCAGGGCTTGTACTGCCTTGCGGCCGCGAAACGGCTTGTCGAGCAGGAGCGCCAGGCCAAGGCCGAGGAAGAACTGGAAGAAAAGGCTGGCGACAGTCCACCACAACGTGTTGACCAGCGCCTGCCCCAGCACCTGATCCGACAGCATCGCCTGATACTGCCCGAGCCCGACATATTCGGATTTGAACGCCGAGAACTTGCGGAAGGAGTAGCTGATGCCGATGACCAGCGGCACCAAAAGCACCACGATCAGCAGGATGATCGCCGGGCTGAGATAGAGCCATGGCTCGATTGCGGCGTGGGATAGCCGCTTGCGACGCGGCTTGTCGGCGGATCGTATTTCGGACACGGCGTAGGTCATTGGGTGTGGATCTAGCTCCCTGGAGCGGCGTCGGGGACAGCGTCCTTCTCCCCGTCGCTATGCGGGGAGAAGATGCCGGTCCCACCCTCCGCAGCTGCTGCGGAGGACGGGCAGGCAGATGAGGGGCAGCGCGAACCTATCGAGGCGTGGCGCCGCCCCTCATCCGTCACTTCGTGACACCTTCTCCCCGTGAACGGGGAGAAGGGAAGAAAAACTACTTCTTGTTCTTCGCCAGCCAATCCTGCTGTTCCTTGGTCAGGAAGGCAGCCCACTGGTCGGCGACGTCCTTGGCCGTCTTCTGGCCAAGCAGCACTTCCTGAAAATTCTTGATCGCCACCTGGTCGACGAAATTGCCGAGGTTCTCCAGATGCGTCGGCGGGGTGACCATTTCATATTTGGAGCTGTCGCTGAGCTCCGTAAACCAGCCCTTGAACTGCTCCGTCTTGAAATGGGGATCCTGGTCGGCGCCGTTGTGGATCGGGACAACGCCGACTTCCTTGGCCCATTCCAGATTGTCCTTCGGCGACAGAAGCGTCGCCATCAGTTTCCAGGCGTCGTCCTTGTGCTGCGAGTTGGCGAACATCGCCCAGCCGGCATAGCCCAGCGTCGGATAGGATTTGCCGCTCGGCCCGACCGGCAATGGCGCTACCGCGAAATCGTCGGCGCTCATCTTGTCGGCAATGCCGAGCAGCGCGTCCGGATCCTGGTTGAGCATGGCGCAGGTGCCGGAATAGAAGCCGGTGACCGTTTCGTTGAAACCCCAACTCACCGCATCCTTAGGCGCCAGTCCGTCCTTGTACATGTCGGCCAGCATCTGCAGGCCCTTGACCGAGCCTTCTTCGTTGATGGTCGAGGTGCCATCCTGGTTGAAGTAGCCGCCCTTGCCGGCGGCAATGTTCATGAACATGTGCATGCCGTTGAAAGCGCCCGGCCCGCCGCGCAGGCAGTAGCCGTATTTGCCCGGCAACGCAGAGATTTTCTTGGCGTCGGCGATGAAATCATCGAGCGTCGCCGGCGGGCCATCGAGGCCGGCTTCCTTGAACAGTTTCTTGTTCCAGAACAGCGCGTTCACATAGTAGCCGTAAGGGATCATGAACTGGGTGTTGTTGACGGTCGAGCCGAACTGCTTGGCGCGGTCGCCCAGCGTTTTGGCGTCGTCCCATTTGGCCATATAGGGGCCAAGATCCTCGAGTTGGGCGTTGTTGGCATAGAGGCCCATCCAACGTTCCGGCATCTCGACGATGTCGGGCGTATCGCCGGCCTGCACCATGGTCAGGAATTTCTCGAAGGCCTGGCCCCAGGGCAGCGAGATCAGCTCGACCTTGACGCCCGGATTGGCTGTCTCGAACTCGGCGATCTGCTTCTTCAGGAATTCGGTGCGCGGCGGGCTGGTGATGACTTCGACCATTTTCAGGGTCGAGTCGGCCACGGCATTTCCGGCTGAAATCGCCAGCCCCGCAACGGTGGCCAGCATGACGGTCAGTTTTTTCATGTTCCAGACTCCCATTTTGAACCCG
This sequence comes from Mesorhizobium sp. M0870, assembly GCF_040319775.1. Lineage (NCBI taxonomy): Bacteria > Pseudomonadati > Pseudomonadota > Alphaproteobacteria > Hyphomicrobiales > Phyllobacteriaceae > Mesorhizobium > Mesorhizobium sp. M0870. The sequence goes on along the minus strand of NZ_JAMYOI010000007.1, from coordinate 223,984 downwards.
CTTGTTATTTTCTGGCTTTTTCGAAGGCCTGGGCCACGTCGGCCCACAGGTCTTCGACACTCTCCAATCCGACATTGAAGCGGATGGTTCGGGGGCTAACGCCGAAGCGCGCCATCGAATTCAGGCCCGGCGTCTGCTCAAGCGACGCCTTGGCCGGTACGACCAGGCTTTCATGGCCGCCCCAACTGACGCCGATGCGGAAATATTTCAGCGCATCGACGAAGGCCGGGATGTCGATATCGTCCGTCACCTCGAAGGAGAACAGACCGGCATAGCCGGCCAGTGTCGCCTTGCCCGGATGGTTCGAATAGACGGGATGGTTGACGCGCTCGACATTGGCATGCGCCTTCAGCCGTTCGGCGATGGTCAGGCCGCTCTTCATGTGGTGCGGCAGGCGCAGCGGCAGCGTGCGCAAGCCGCGCAGCAACAGCCAGGCTTCGAATGGCGACAGCTTGCCGCCGAGATAGGAATAGGTCTGCTCGTTGATGTGCTTGATATGAGCGGCCGAACCCGCGACGACGCCAGCGACGGTGTCGCTGTGGCCGCCAAGGTATTTCGAGGCCGAATGCAGCACCAGGTCGACGCCATGCGCGATCGGCTTCTGGAACACCGGCGTCGCCCAGGAATTGTCGATGGTGGAGACGATGCCCTGTTCCTTGGCCAGCCGTGTCAGATGCGCGATGTCCTGCAGCTCGAACATCATCGAGGTCGGGCTTTCCAGGTAGAGCAGCTTGGCGCCGGGAAGTGCCGCCGCGACCGCATCCGGGTCGGAGCCGTCGACATAGTCGACCTTGATGTTGAGCCGAGGCAACAGCCGCTCGAACAGCCGATAGGCATCGCCATAGCAATTGCGCACCGCCACGATGCGCTCGCCTGCCCCAACGAACGCAAGCACCGTGGCACTGATCGCCGCCATGCCGCTGGAAAAGCCGCGCGCGGCTTCTGCGCCCTCAAGCGCTGCCACGCGCGCCTCGAACTCCATCACCGTCGGATTGTCGCCGCGCGAATAGATCGGCTGCTTTCGTTTGCCAGCAAAGGTATCGGCCATCTCGGCATAGCTGGCGAAGGTGAACAGCGAGGTCTGGTAGATCGGCGGCACCACCGCACCGCCGGGAAACGGTTCGTCATGCGCCAAGAGTGTCGCCGCCTCGGCGAGATAGTCGTGATCGAAACCGGATGGATGCTCGTTCATGTCTGGCTCGAAAGTTTGAGTTTGGCGGCACCGCGCTTGAGGTCGTCCTCGACGGTGGCGATCAGCTTGAGCGCCTCGGCGCGGGCGCCCTGCGGGTCGTGCGCGGCGATGCATTCGTAGATGGTGCGGTGGTAGGGAAAGCTGGCGTGGCCGAAGTCGCGCACGCCGAGCGGATGCTCCCAGAAGCGGTGGAACAACTCGTACATGGCGGCGATGATCTGCTCGAACAGCGGATTACCCGAGGCCCGGTAGATCGCCTGGTGGAATTCCCAATCCTCTTCCGCCGACATGCCGTCGCGCGTGCGGAACGCCTGCTCCATGATGTCGAGCTTGCGTGCGATTTCGGCGATATCTGCCTGGCTGGCCCGTTCGGCGCAAAGGGCCGCGGCCTCTGCTTCCAACGCGCGGCGAATCTCCATCGTCTGCATCAGGCTGGTGAAATCATTGCCGCCGGCAAGCGTCAGCGGCATGTGCAGCATATCTGGCGAGACGGCCGCCTTGAGATAGGTGCCGCTGCCTTGCCGGCGCTCGACGAGGCCGAGCCCTTCCCAGCGTGTCAGCGCCTCGCGCACGGTGTTGCGGCTGACCTTCAGCCGCTCGGCCAGAATACGCTCGGTTGGAAGCCGCTCGCCCGGCTGCAAGGCCTCGGCGCGAACAAAGCCCACCAACGCCTTCAGCACGGCGTCATCGCGCGCCGTCGTCTGGATGGGTGGCAGGCTGTTCTGGTCCACATTTCCTCCAAGTGGTCCAATGGTCCAACCAATTTCTGCACAGAAGGAAGCTCCTGTCAACCAACTGTCAGGAGCACTGTCGGAGGGAGCGACGCAATATTTTCAAGGCGGTCGCGCGATTGCGCTTCGATCGTATCTGCTAATCTGAGGCAGCAGGCGACCCGAACCAGGTGGTCAGCGCGTCCACCAGCCCCTGTTGGGTTCCCGCCCCGGCCCAAGCCACATAACCATCGGGCCGGATCAAGACGGCGCAGGGCGCGGCGACCCTCCCGAGCACCGGGAGGTCCCAGATACCGGCGTAACCGGCGTCGATCTGCCGGACCCGATCAGCCCAGGGCGCGAGGTCCAGCCTGCCGGGCTCACCGAAGTTGAGCAACACTGGCTGCGCGTCGTGCAGGTGAAGACCCGCAACGGTCCGCCAGCGGTGGTCAGATCGAGATCGGGCATTCGCCGCCCAAGCAGTGGATGCCCCTCGCCAAGGTCGTAATGGACACCCAAACCAGACATCTCCGCGGCGATTTTCTTGCGGGCTTCATCCATGCCGAGCAACTCGGCAACAGTGTCGGCCAAGGCCTTGCTGCGGTCATCCGTGCGGCGAAGCGCGACCTGTGCCATCGTATTGCGCAACACGCGGGCGGCAACCGGATGACGCTCGGCGTGATAGCTGTCGAGCAGGCTTTGCGGCGATATCCCCTTGATGACTTGGGCCAGCTTCCATCCAAGATTCACCGCATCCTGCACGCCGATGTTGAGGCCCTGCCCACCCATTGGCGGATGGATGTGCGCGGCATCACCCGCCAGCAGCACGCGCCTGTCGCGGTATGCGGCAGCATGGCGCGTCATGTCGGTGAAGCGGGAGAGCCAGGTCGGGCTGTGGACCCCGAAGTCGGTGCCGTAGATGGCAGTCAGCGCCTCGCTGAGCTCGCGCAGGGTCGGGTCGCCGCGCGCCTCCAGGTTCGGTTCCGTCAGCACGACGCCAACTTTTTTGCCGTCCTCGATCTTACCCAGGGCATGAATTCCGAAGGCGTTGCTGCGGAAGCCCCATTCCGGCTCTTCCGATATCTCGACCTCGGCAATCATCCAGCTCATCGTCGGATCCCATCCGGCGAACTCAATACCGGCTGATTTGCGAACGGTGCTGCGGCCTCCGTCGCAACCAACCAGATATGTCGTCTTCAGCCGGTGGCCGTTGGACAGTTTGACATCGACGCCGCTGGCGTCCTGGGCAAACCCCGCAACCTCGTGTCCGCGATAGATCGGCACCTTGAACTCGCCGACCCAGTCGGCCAGGATGCGCTCGATGTGGTTTTGCCGCAGCGCCAGCAGATAATTGTGGCGCGTGGGAAAATCGCTGATGTCTAACCGGATCATGTGGAAGCCCACGGACGGCGATATCTGTCCCTGTGAAAGAAACCGATCCGCAATTCCGCGCTGGTCGAGCACCTCAAGAGTGCGCGCATGCAGGCCGCCAGCGCGCAATCCTGCCAGTTTCTGATCCGGTCGCCTTTCGACAATGGCAACGTCCACGCCTGCCAGCGCCAGTTCGCCTGCCAGCATCAATCCCGTCGGACCACCCCCGGCGATCACAACCGCATGATCTGAAATCATTATCATAACTCCCGTTTTCCGCACCCTGGCTTGGGTCGCGGTTTTACGGGAGGAGCCGGGTCTTGCCGCAAGCCTCTTGTGCGCCATATGTATGAAATGGAAGGGGTATTCTTCCCCTCATCGTTGGCTGCCCTCACAGCGAAACTGTGTAGGAACGGCTAGAACGGGTGTTCCGATTTCACCTGCAGAAACGCAGATTCCTCCGTGCTTTGGCACGTTCTGATGTTCTTTTGGAGAGAAGGGGGCCGGTCGGCGTTTGGCAGCGGTACGAGGAGGCCACTATGTGCCAGCGCCGGCCGGCCGACCCCACGGACCCAGGAGATGCGGCGGACCTGAGCATCATGGGGTATTCCCAGGGATCGGAGCCGGCTTTCTATCCTCGTGCCGGCTTCGTCTTGGCCTGCACAGTTGCGCAAGAGCTTATGAAAATCAACAGTTTCTTAACCAAGGCTCGCGAATCGCTTGGATTAAGGTAAACGGGTAACCCTGTCGGGTTGACTGGATATTCGGAGCCTTGGCCGGTTATGCGGCTTTGGCAACAACCCGGTTGCGGCCGCCGCTCTTGGCTTCGTAGAGCGCGAGATCGGCACGCTTCATCAGCGCCGCCACCGTGTCCACGCCTTTCAGCACCGACGACACGCCGACGCTGACCGTGACTTCGATCGCCTTGCCGTCCTGGCCGATGGCAAAAGCTGCCTGGGCGATTTCGGCGCGAATGCGCTCGGCTACCTTCTCGGCCACCGCGCCCTCGGTGTCCGGCATCACCACGACGAACTCCTCCCCGCCAAAACGGCAGGCAAGGTCGATACCCCTGACATTCTTGCGCAGCCGCCGTGCGAATTCCCGCAGAACCTCGTCGCCGCCGTCATGACCGTGCGCGTCGTTGATCGCCTTGAAGCGGTCGAGGTCGGTGATCATCACCGACAGCGGCCGGCGCCGCGCCACGGCGCGATCGAACAGCGTCTGCAGATGGCTGTCCAGATAGCGGCGGTTGTGCAGCCCGGTCAGTCCATCGGTCACCGCCATTTCGATGGTCTGGGTGACGCTGGCGCGCAGCTGGTCGTTGTAGCGCTTGCGGCGCACCTGGGTGCGCAGCCGCGCCGTCAACTCCTGCTGGTCGATCGGCCGCATCAGATAATCATTGATGCCGAGTTCGAGGCCGCGGATGATGCGTTCCTCCTCGCCCTCCTCCGCCAGCAGGATGATCGGCACGAAACGGGTGCGATCGAGCGAGCGCAACTGCGAACAGAGCCTCAGCGGATCGAAATCGGCGAACGCGGTCGAGATCATCACGCATTCATAGGACGTCTCGGCGGCCTGGAAGAAACCGGCATGCGGATCATGTGTGACGTCGAGATCGGCCCGGTCGCGCAGCATCTTCTGGATGCGCTCGACGGATGATTTGCGTTCGTCGATCAAAAGCACTTTGGGCGTCGTGTCCTCGGATGCGAAATTACGGCTGAGCAACTCCTCGATGCCGATGTTGCGCGTCGTCGAGGCGCGCAGCCGCAACTCGTCGGTCAGCGACTTCAGGCGAACCAGGCTCTTGACTCGCGTCATCAGTTGCAGATCGTTGACCGGCTTGGTCAGGAAGTCGTCGGCGCCGGCCTCGAGCCCGCGGACGCGGTCGGAAACCTGGTCGAGCGCAGTGATCATCACCACCGGAATGTGCGATGTCGCCGGATCGCTCTTCAGCCGCCGACAGACCTCGAAGCCGTCCATGTCCGGCATCATCACGTCGAGCAGCACGACATCGACCTTGCCGTTCTCGCAGGTCTCGATCGCATCCGGCCCGTTGGTGGCGGTCAGCACTTCGAAATATTCGGCCAGCAGCCGGACTTCCAGCAGCCGCACATTGGCAGGGATGTCGTCGACGACGAGGATCCGCGCAGTCATTTCACAAGGCTCCGGCTCGGCTGAAAGGGCACATCACGCATCGCCCAGATAGGATTTGATGGTTTCGATGAAACGCGGCACCGAGATCGGCTTCGAAATATAAGCCTCGCAGCCGCCCTGGCGGATACGTTCCTCGTCACCCTTCATGGCGAAGGCGGTCACCGCAATGACCGGGATGACGTGCAGCTCGTCGTCTTCCTTCAGCCATTTGGTCACTTCAAGCCCCGACACTTCAGGCAATTGGATATCCATCAGGATCAGATCCGGCCGGTGCTGGCGCGCCAGATCGAGCGCTTCCAGACCGTTGCGGGTGCGCACGGTCTCGTAACCGCTTGCCTCGATGAGGTCCCGAAAGAGCTTCATATTGAGCTCATTGTCCTCGACGATCATAACCTTCTTCGGCATCGATTTCCCGTCCCGGCTGCCCTTCCGCTTCGAAGGCGACCGTCATGCGCCCATGTCTGAACGCACCAAACCCTGCTTCACTTTACGGCAATATGATTGACGAAACGGAAATCCACCGTGCGAAAAGCTGTTTGGATTCCACCTCGGGCGCCGCTCTAACCGCTTGCCGCCAGCAACTCTTGCCATTATTGCGGGAGAGACTCATTCCACGCACCGAAGGTAGTGATGGCAAACGCAGCGTCAATGCGTGAAGAAGCGGAATCGATTGCCGTGAAGGCCCTGGGCTTCGTCGCCTCCGATCCGGAGCTGCTGCCGCGCTTTCTGGCGATCACCGGCATAGAGGCGCATTCAATCCGCAAAGCCGCCAGCGAACCGGGATTCATGGCCGGTGTGCTGCAGTTCATTCTTGCCCACGAGCCGACGCTGATGCGCTTTGCCGAGGAAACCGGCACGCCGCCGGCTGCTGTCGGCAAGGCGCTGCGGTCGCTGCCGCTGGGCGACGACAACCACGAGCATTCCATATGAGCGATGATCCGGAAACCGCGCGCCAGATTGAAGAACTGGTAGCCGACGACCGACCCTTGCTTGTCCTCGATGTCGACGATGTCGTGCTCGAATTCATCCGGCCGTTTCCGAATTTCCTCAAGGCGCGCGGCTATGGCCTGACGCTGGCCTCGTTTCGGCTGACCGGCAACATAGCAGAGACCGCTAGCGGCCGCCTGATCGAACAGCCCGAAGTCACGGCACTGCTGGCCGATTTCTTTGACGCGCAAGCCGATTGGCAAAACATTACTGACGGCGCTGCAGAAGCCCTGGCAGGGTTTGGCGACCGCGCGGAAATCATCTTGCTGACGGCCATGCCGCACAAGCACCGTGCCGTGCGTCGCGTCCATCTCGACGCGCTTGGGCTGAGCTACCCGCTTCTGACCACTGAAATGGCCAAAGGACCGGCAGTGGCCAAGCTTCGCGGCAGGGCCGGCCGACCGGTGGTTTTCGTCGACGATCAGCCGCACAATCTGGCGTCGGTACGGGAATCGGTCGCCGACGCCGAACTGTTCCACCTGATGGCCGACAATTCGCTGCGCGCATTCCTGCCGCCGGTGACGGACGATGTGGTCGTCGTCCAGGACTGGCACGAGGCAGCGCCCAAGATCGCAAGCGCGCTGGGGCTCTGAACTCCAGCTTCAGGGGTTCAGTTCGCACCTGCGCCGCCGCTGTCGTCTCCGCTGTCATCGGCGCCGTCACCATCATCCACGCTGTCGTCCACGGCCGGATCGGCGGGCTTCAGCATGACGCCATTGACGGTGACCGAGCCATCGGCCTTGGCATTGACGATCCATTCCAGCCGGCCATCGGGCAGCGTCTTGCCAAAGCCCTTCGCCATGAGAGCGACTGGCACGTATTGGCCAACCTCCGGTTCCGACTTTGCCGCTTCCTGCAGGCCTTCGACAAGCTTGTCGAAGCCGGCGACATCGACGGTTACGCTTCCTTCGGGCTTTTCGCCTGGGAATGTCATCTCGCCTTCCAGCGCGATCTCCGTGTCCTTGTTCTTCACGGTGCTGTGGCCAAGCACGACCTTCGGCATTTTGGCCATGAAGTCGACTTTAAGCTGCTCGCCGAATTCGGCCGACAGCGGTGGATTCTTATTGAGATCAAAGGCTTCGATCGCCTTCTTCGCCATGCTGTCGAGATCGATATTGGCGCCGCCAAAGTTCAAATCGACATCGGTGGGCAACAACCCCACGCTCCAGCTCGGCAGAAGCTGGGTCGGCACGGTCAGCCCCGATGCCTTGATGCCGTACGTGATCGTGCCGTTCTGGGCGACGCCATCGGTGCCGAACACGGTGCTGAGCTGGGTGGCGCCGAAATTGCCGACCGGGCTTTCCACCGCAAAATCCTTGAAACCGTAGGTCCCGTCGATACGCTGCCAAAGCGGCAAGGCGGCGAGCAGAAGCGATTTGAGCTGCGCCTGGTTGTCCTTCAGCGTCGCCTCGTCCTCGTTGGCCACCGCAAATGCCAGGAGATCGAGCAATGGCTTGGTCCGCACGCCCTTGCCGCTGGCTTCGACCGACAGTTCAGGCGACCTGACGGTGACCGGGAATTTCAGCCCGCTCTCGGGGTCATCGAAATTGATCGCTTCGACAAAACTCGACACCTTCTGCGAGGTTGTGAAATCGACGCCCCCGGTCGCCGACTTGGTCGCGGCAACGGTCGCGATGCCGGCGCCCGTGCTGGCTTCCATGTGCTGCTTGGCATCCTTCGATGCCATCGTCATGCCGGCCATCGAGCTGGTGCCGCTGGTGAAGGCCGCCAGATTTGGATCGTAGACGCCCGAGCCCTTGCCGTCCTTGATCGAAAACTGAGTGCTTTGCAGCCCCTCGGGTCCGTTGAACTCGAAGGAGGCGGTTTGGGAGAAATCCATGGAGACATCCCAGGACCCGTCGCTGCGCGGCTTGACCATCAAGGCATAGGGCGCGAAGTCGAACTTCAGCAGTTTCTGGTCCGGAAATGATGCGGCAAGTGCCTTGAAATCGAACACGATCTTGTAGGCGCCACCTTCGAGCGAAACCTTCAAAATGCCTTTGTCGATGGCCTGCTTGCCGACATAGCGGGACAAGTCGTCGGACAATTGCTTCGCACCCTGACTGTCGGCGGTCTGGCTGAAAGCAGGGGCACTCAACGCAAGAAGGAACACGAATGGCAGGGCACGGTTCACGCGAATTCTCCGTTTGACCTAGAAGAAAGACTTTGTCCGTCTGGTATGAAATTACCGCTGCAACCGCAAGGTGAGATCGACAACGGCACCCGGGCAGACCATCTCGATCAAAGCACCAGCCGCATCAGCGGGCGACCGGCCTTGCGTTCCACCAGCCGCTCGAAACCCGCCTTCTCGAAGACCCGTGACGAACCGACGAACAGGCCGATCGAGCGCGAATCGCGAGACAGGTCCATCGGGCACGCCTCGAGCAGCCGGGCCCCATTCTGGCGGGCGAAACCTATGCCGCCTTCGACGAGGCGATGCGTGATGCCCCTGCCGCGCGCCTTGGCGCGGATGAAGAAGCAGGAGATCGCCCAAACGGCCGCATCCCCCGCGTCGGCAGGATCGACCGGTGCCGACCCCCTGCCCTGATTGTTCCATTCGGGCACGTCGGCGCGCGGTCCGATCTGCATCCAGCCAACCGCCTGGCCATCCTCGAATGCCAGCAGTCCGGGCGGCGGGCCGGCTTCGATACGCGCCTTGATGTGGTCCTTGTTGCGTTCCCGGCTGCTCTCGCGGCGCATCGCCGGCGCCAGCCGGAAATGCGTGCACCAGCAGCCGTAGCAGGCGCCTTGCTTGCCGAAGAGGTCCTCGAATTCAGCCCAAAGCTCGGGCGCAAGCGGCGCTATGGTCGTGCTCATGCGTTCTCCCCAGGCCAGCCTTGTCGCTGGCCTTGCACTGTCGTACCATTGCTTCTGTTCTCTTTATGTTCGCAGCGATGGCGGCCCCTGTCAACAATCCCGATCACGGTTTTTGCCGCGACTGCCTGATGTTTCAGCGCAGCCCGACGCGCCGCTGCGAGCGCTGCGGCAGCCCCCGGCTTGTGCGTCATCCCGAGCTTTACCGGCTGCATCTGGCCCATATCGATTGCGACGCCTTCTATGCGGCGATCGAAAAGCGCGACAATCCGGCGCTCAAGGACAAGCCGCTGATCATCGGCGGCGGCAAGCGCGGCGTCGTCTCCACCGCCTGTTACATCGCCCGCATCCAGGGCGTCCGCTCGGCCATGCCGATGTTCAAGGCGCTCGAAGCCTGCCCGGAGGCGGTCGTCATCAGCCCCAACATGGAAAAATACGTGCGCGTCGGCCGCGAAGTGCGCGCCATGATGCAAGCGCTGACACCGCTGGTCGAGCCGCTGTCGATCGACGAGGCGTTTCTCGACCTCGCCGGCACCGAACGACTGCACGGCCTGCCGCCTGCTGTGGTGCTGGCGCGCTTCGCGCAGGCCGTCGAGAAGGAGATCGGCATCACCGTTTCGGCCGGCCTGTCCTATTGCAAGTTCCTTGCCAAGATTGCGTCTGATTTTCGCAAGCCGCGCGGTTTCTCGGTCATCGGCGAGGCCGAGGCAGTCGGCTTCCTGGCGGCGCAGCCGGTGACCATGATCTGGGGTGTCGGAAAGGCATTCAACGCCGCCCTGGAGCGTGACGGCATCCGCACTATCGGCCAGTTGCAGCAGATGGATCGCGGCGACCTGATGCGCCGCTACGGCACGATGGGCGACCGGCTCTACCACCTTTCGCGCGGCGAGGACCTCCGCCGCGTCGATCCCGATCAGGACGCCAAAAGCGTATCGGCCGAAACCACCTTCGATACCGACATCGCTTCGCTGGAGGAACTGGTCGCGGTTCTCAGGGGTCTTTCGGAAAAGGTCTCGGCACGGCTGAAAAAGTCAGGCATTGCCGGGCGCACTGTGGTGCTGAAACTGAAGAGCCAGGATTTCAAGCTGCGCACGCGCAATCGCCAGCTCGGCGATCCGACCCGGCTCGCCGACCGCATCTTTCAGACCGGGGTGGAGCTTCTGCGCAAGGAAACCGACGGCACGAAATATCGGCTGCTAGGCATCGGCGTCAGCGACCTTTCGGACGACGACAAGGCCGACCCGCCCGATCTGGTCGACATCCAATCGCGCAAGCGCGCCATGGCCGAAGGCGCCATCGATGCCCTGCGCGACAAGTTCGGCCGCAAGGCGGTGGAAACCGGCTACACATTCGGCAAGGGCCGCGACGCCCATCCGCCGGAGCCGCTTGAGGATTAGGTGCGTTGCAGATCAATCCTGCTCGTCACCACGCTCTTGCCGGTTTTCGGGTCGGTGTCGATGACGGTCAGCCGCATGCCGTTCTCGCCGCGTTTCTCGACCTTCATCTGCGCCCTTCGGTCGCCATTGACCTCCTTGGCCCAGCGAATGCCCAGGTTGATCGCGTTGCCCGAACGGCTGCCGTTGAGCTGTGCCGGTCCCGTGCGAGAGCCGACATAGGTGCCGCTGTATTTGGCGCCGCTGGCCTTCAGATCCGCGCTGATGGCACGCGTGACCACGACAAGCCCCCGGCAATTGCCGTCGAGCGACAGGGAGGTCGATGTCGCGTTCGAGCTGAACGTGCAGGACACGTTCACGGTCGGCGCATCGGTGGTGACCTTGACGATACCCCTGCCGGCGAAATTGCCCTTGAACGACTGGAGAAATTGCGTCTCGTCGGCATGTGCCGCCCCTGCCGCAACCAGTAAACCGCCGGCAAGCGCGAATTGCGCGAAGGATCTCATCGAAGCTCTCCCTGTCGATCTTCTAAAAGGCGGGACGGTCCGCCAGCACGGCTGACCATCGGGATTCAACGCCACTTGCCGTTTCAGGTTCCGCCCGCCACATGACTGTTTTACAACATCCAGGCAGTCGCGACTGGCCCAGAAGAATGCCTTGCGTAGCGATTGCGGCAGAAGTCCTGGCCTGCGACATAGCGCGAATGGCACCCACACCCTCGATCCCCAAGGCCGCGTTCTGGATGGCGCTGTCGATCGCTTCCTTCCTTGGGATGACGGTCGCCGGCCGAGCCACGACAGCGGAGCTCAACGTCTTCCAGGTGCTGGAGTTGCGCTCTGTGATCGGCTTCTTCATCCTTCTGCCGCTGGTGATGACGAGTGGCGGCTTTCAAGCCATGCGCACGCGGCGCCCCATTGCCCACGTCGCCCGCAACGTCATCCACTACACGGGCCAGGCGGCCTGGCTCTACGCCCTCACTTTGATCCCGCTGGCCGTGCTGATCTCGATCGAATTCACCACGCCGATCTGGACAGCTATCCTGGCGGTGATTTTTCTTGGCGAAAGGCTCAACCGGCCCAAGCTGGCAGCGATCGGGCTGGGGCTGATCGGCGTGGTGATCATCGTGCGCCCCGGTGTCGGCTCGATCGATCCTGGACATCTCGTCGTGCTGGGTGCCGCGGCCTGCTTCGGCATCTCGGTGGTCACGATCAAATCGCTGACCCGGACGGACAGCGTCGTGCGCATCATCTGCTGGATGCTGATTATCCAGTCGATGGTCGGTCTCATCCCGGCGCTCTATACGTGGCGCAACCCGCCACTGGAGCTGTGGCCATGGATCGTGCTGATCGCCTTCACCGGCATGTCGTCGCATTTCTGCATGGCCCGTGCGCTTGGCTATGCCGACGCGACCATCGTCTCGCCGATGGATTTCCTGCGCGTGCCGCTATCGGCGCTGATTGGCTGGCTGCTCTATAGCGAGCAGATCGACGCCTTCACCGCCGGTGGCGCGCTGCTGATCCTGATGGGCAATCTGCTCAATCTTCAGCGCAGGCCAATGAAGCCGGCCGAAGTGGCGGCGTCGTAGTCCCGCCGGCCGTCAGTTCCCTTCGTCGGGTATGTTGAGGAGATGGCCGCAGGCTTTGCAATGCACGGCGTCCGGCTCGTGCCGCCGCAAGCCGCACTGCGGACAGGGAAACAAAACCTTGGCTGGCCGGAAGATCGCCTGAGCCAGTCTGACAAACAGCGATATGCCGATGATCATGGTGACGATTGCCGTCAGCTTGCCGGCCATGCCCGGCAGCACGATGTCGCCGAAGCCGGTCGTCGTCACCGTGGCGACGGTGAAATAAAGCGCGTCGATATAGTTCTCCAGGCCGGCGCCAGTGCGGAAGAAGAACGTGTAGACGAAGCCGGTGATGACAAACAGGAAGGTCAAGAGGTTGATGACCGCGTGGCTGGCCTCGCGCCACGGCCGCAGGCCGCGCATCTCCAGATGCCGCCAGAGCGAACCGCTGCGCGACAGCGACCACAGCCGCAGGATGCGCAGGAAGGCGAGATTGGCGAACGCCGTCGGCATCAGCAGCGTCAAAAGGATGAAGACATCGACCCACGACGTCGGCTGCTTCATCAGCCGCAGCATGTTTTTGGAGGCAAGCAGCCGGGCGACCAGGTCCGCGGCGACAAGCGCGGCCGCCGAATAGTCGAGCCAGAGGAATGACGGCTTGTCCTGAAGAACCGGCGTCGCGATGAAGAAGGCGATGATGGCGAGGTCGATGACGACGGCCACCAGTTGGAACCGGAAAGCGGCCGGCGTGCGCCCATGATAGAGCCTGCGCAGCCTGTCACGCAGCCGCGCCAAGGTTGAAACCGTCTGCGACCCGTTCCTCTGTGCCGGCTTCATGCTGACTGCGCTGGCGTTCGCGGCAGCGACCGCCCGGCTGATTGCCGCGCGCGAGAAAGAGCGGGGGTCACACCAACTCCACTTCGACCACGCCCGGCACCGCGCGCATCGCCGAGGCGATCTGCGGCGAAATCCGGTAGCGGTTCGGCAGCTCGATCTCGATTTCCCCCTCGCCCTCTTCCTTGATCAGCACGAAGCTGACCTGGCCTTCGCCCCTGACGGTCAGTTGGCCGGCCAGCGTGTTGATCGGCGAGGCGTTGCGCACGAAAATGCGAAGTGCCTTCTGGATACGGCTTGCCTCGTCCTCCAGCGACTGCACTGAGTTGATGCGCAGATTGACGCCTTCCGGCCTGTCCTCGGCGGCAACGGTGATGACCACGGAGCGGCCGGCCTCGAGCAGATCGCGATATTGCGCCAGTCCTTCGGAAAACAGCACGGCTTCGTACTGGCCTGACGTATCGGAGAAGGCGATGACGCCCATCTTGTTGCCGGTGCGCGTCTTGCGCTCCTGCTTGGATGTCACCGTGCCGGCAAGACGGCCGGCGGCGGCGCCGCGCTTGACGGCCGCCGAAAACTCGGCCCACGTCTGCACCCGCATCTTCTGCAGGGCCGCCTTGTACTCGTCGAGCGGGTGCGCCGAGAGATAGAAGCCGACCACCTGGAATTCACGGTGCAGCCGGTCGGCGGCGAGCCATGGCTCTGTCGCCGGCAGATTGAGCGCCTGCGACTGGGCGCCGATGGAGGCGCCGAAAATGTCATGCTGGCCGGAAACGGCGTTCTGCTGCGCCAGCGAAGCCAGCCCCATCATGCGTTCCACCCCCGCCATCATCGACGCGCGATCGTGGCCGAAGCAGTCGAGCGCGCCGGCCATGATTAGGCTTTCGAAGACGCGCTTGCCGACGATCTTGGGATCTACCCGCTCGCAGAAATCGGCGAGGTTCTTGAACGGCTTTTCGCCACGCTGGGCAACGATGTGCTCGACCGCCGCGTCGCCGACGCCTTTGAGCGCAGCCAACGAATAGTAGATGCGGTTCTCACCGACCTCGAAGGGACGGAAGCTCGATATCACCGACGGCGCCAGAACCTCGATGCCGAGGCGCAGCGCGTCCTGGCGGAAATCGGCGAGCTTGTCGGTGTTGCCCATGTCGAGCGTCATCGACGCCGCCAGGAACTCGACCGGATAATGCGCCTTGAGATAGGCGGTCTGGTACGAGACGACCGCGTAGGCGGCGGCGTGCGATTTGTTGAAACCATAGTCGGCGAACTTGGCCAGCAGGTCGAAAATGAAGTCGGCTTGCGGCTTGCCAACGCCACGCTCGACCGCGCCGGAGACGAAGCGCTCGCGCTGCTTGTCCATCTCGGCGCGGATCTTCTTGCCCATCGCGCGGCGCAGCAGATCGGCTTCGCCGAGCGAATAGCCGGACAGCTCCTGCGCGATCTGCATCACCTGTTCCTGATAGACGATGACGCCTTGCGTCTCTTTCACCAGATGGTCGATCTTGGGATGGATCGACGCCATCTCCTCCTCGCCATGCTTGCGGGCGTTGTAGGTCGGGATGTTCTCCATCGGCCCCGGTCGGTAGAGCGCGACCAGGGCGATGATGTCCTCGATGCAGTCGGGCCGCATGCCGATCAGCGCCTTGCGCATGCCGGCACTTTCCACCTGGAACACGCCGACCACTTCACCGCGCGACAGCATGGCGTAGGTCTCGGGATCGTCGAGCGGGATCGTCGCCAGGTCGATCTCGATGCCGCGCCGGCGGATCAGCTTCACCGCCGTCTCCAGAACGGTCAGCGTCTTCAGGCCGAGGAAGTCGAACTTCACCAGTCCGGCCTGCTCGACATATTTCATGTTGAACTGGGTGACCGGCATGTCCGAGCGCGGATCGCGGTACATCGGCACCAGTTCCGACAGCGGCCGGTCGCCGATGACGATGCCGGCAGCATGGGTCGAGGCGTGGCGATAGAGGCCTTCCAGCTTCTGCGCCATGTCGAGCAGCGTCTGGACGATCGGCTCCCTCTCGGCCTCTTCGGCAAAGCGCGGCTCGTTGGCGATGGCGTCGGCGAGCTTGACCGGATTGGCCGGGTTCTGCGGCACCATCTTGGACAGCTTGTCGACCTGGCCATAGGGCATCTGCAGGACGCGGCCAACGTCGCGCAGCACGGCGCGAGCCTGCAGCGTACCGAAGGTGATGATCTGGCCGACCTGGTCGCGACCGTATTTCTGCTGGACGTAGCGGATGACCTCCTCACGTCGATCCTGGCAGAAGTCGATGTCGAAGTCGGGCATCGACACGCGATCGGGATTGAGGAAGCGCTCGAACAGAAGCGAGAAGCGCAGCGGATCGATGTCGGTGATGGTCGTCGAATAGGCGACCAGCGAGCCTGCGCCCGAACCGCGGCCCGGCCCGACCGGAATGCCCTGAGCCTTCGCCCATTTGATGAAGTCGGCAACGATCAGGAAGTAGCCGGGAAACTTCATCTTGGTGATGATGCCAAGCTCGAAGTTCAACCGCTCGCGGTATTGCTCGACCGTATAGCCGGCGGTTGGGCCATGCATGGCGAGGCGCGCGTCGAGCCCCTCATGCGCCTGGCGGGCCAGTTCGTCGGCTTCCGCCTGCACCGCGGCGTCATTGTCGGCGACATCGCCGCCGGTGAAGCGCGGCAGGATCGGATTGCGATTCCTGGGATAGTAGGAGCAGCGCAGCGCGATCTCGACAGTGTTGTCGATCGCCTCCGGCAGATCGGCAAAGAGCCGCGCCATATCGGCCTGGCTGCGCAGGAAATTGTCCGGCGACAGCCGGCGACGATTGTCGGCGGCGACGACCGATCCCTCGGCGATGGCGATCAGCGCGTCATGTGCGTCATAGTCGTCACGAGAGGAAAAGAACGCCTCGTTGGTGGCGACCAGGGGCAGTTCATGGGCATACGCCAGATCGATCGAGGATTTTTCGATCACGCGGTCATAACCGGAAACCCGGTCCAACTCGACATAGAGCCGGTCGCCGAACATCTCCTTGAGGGTCAAAAGCCGGGCTTCGGCCAGGTCGCGGCGATCTTCCTTGAGCGCGGTGCCGATCGGTCCGCGCGGCCCACCGCTGAGGCAGATCAATCCGTCACAATAGCCGTCCATCATTTCGGTGGTCAGGTGCACGGCTTCGCCCGGCGGCGTTTCGAGGTAGACGCGGCTAACCAGCCTGACCAGATTGGAATAGCCGGCTTCGGTCGCGGCGAGCAGGACCACCGGCCGCATATCCGGGCCCTGCCGCCTGCGGTCGCGCTGGCCATCGCTGTTTTCGCCGGAAAAGGCGAGCGCCGTCTGACAGCCGATGATCGGCTGGATGCCGTCCTTCACCGCCTTCTGCGCGAATTCCAGTGCGCCGAACAGATTGTTGGTGTCGGTGACGGCGATGGCCGGGGCTTCGTCCTTGACCGCGTGAGCCACCACCTTGCCGATCTGCAAGGCGCCTTCCAGCAGCGAATAGGCCGAATGCACGCGCAGATGGACGAAGGGCCGCGCCGGGGCCTCCGGCCGCGCCGCAGCAATCGCTGCTTCGCGCTTCAGGGGATCGCGGGGAAGTTTTTCGTCGGCCATGGTGCTGTGTGAAGGTCCTTGAGTCGATGGAGATGTATTGTCCGGGACCGCGCGATGCCAGTCCAGCACAAACCGCTGCTGATCACAGGCTGCCTGCCCGGCCAGCCTTACGCAAACTCCATGATCACCGCATCCACGGCCAAGCTGTCGCCTGGCTTGGCGTTGAGTTTGGAGACGACAAGGTCGCGTTCAGCACGCAGCACGTTTTCCATCTTCATCGCTTCGACCACCGCCAAGGTCTCGCCGGCCTTGACCTCCTGGCCTTCGGCAACGGCAATCGACACGACAAGGCCAGGCATCGGGCAAAGCAGCAGGTTCGACGTGTCCGGCGCCACCTTTTCGGGCATCAGCCTTTCCAGCTCGGCGGTGCGCGGCAGCATGGCGCCCGCGGTCACCGACATGCCTTTCCAGGCTATGCGAAAGCCGTTGGCAACCGGCCTGACCTGAGCCGTAACCTTGCGCTTGCCGACCGTGCCGCGCCAGACCAGGTCGCCCGGCCGCCAGTCTGATGCCACCGTCAACGCCCTGCCGCCATCGATCGACAGATCGATTTCCATCGGAATGGAAATCATGCCCTCGATGATCGACGCCGACAGATAGTCATCGCCGATCTTTACCACCCAGTCGCGCTTCAGAGCTCCCGAATGCGGCGCCAACCGCCCGCCCAGCCGGTCGAGCCGGTCACGGCGCAGCAGTTCCACCGCGGTCGCGATCGACGCCAGCACGGCCTTCTCATCGTCGTTCGGTACGACCGGCGCGAAGCCGTCGGGATATTCCTCCGATATGAAAGCGGTCGATATCCGCCCTTCCCGCCAACGCGGATGCTGCATCAAGGCGGCCAGGAACGGAATGTTGTGCTCGATACCGTCGACGACGAAGCTGTCGAGCGCTTCCGACATGGCATCGATGGCCTCCAGACGCGTCGGCGCCCAGGTGCACAGCTTGGCGAGCATCGGATCGTAGAACATCGAGATTTCGGAGCCTTCGGTGACGCCGGTGTCGTTGCGGATGACGACATCGCCGAATTGTCCTTCCTCAGGCGGCCGGTAGCGCGTCAGTCGGCCGATCGAAGGCAGGAAGTTGCGGTAAGGGTCTTCGGCATAGAGCCGGCTTTCCACCGCCCAGCCGTTCAGCTTGATGTCGCTTTGCTTCAGGCCAAGCTCTTCGCCGGCGGCGACGCGGATCATCTGCTCGACCAGATCGATGCCGGTGACGAGCTCCGTCACCGGATGCTCGACCTGCAATCGTGTATTCATTTCAAGGAAATAGAAGTTCTTGTCCTTGTCGACGATGAATTCGACCGTGCCGGCGCTCTGGTAATCGACGGCCTTGGCCAGCGCCACCGACTGCTCGCCCATGGCCTTGCGTGTCGCGGCGTCCAGGAATGGCGATGGCGCCTCTTCGGCGACCTTCTGATTGCGTCGCTGGATCGAGCATTCGCGCTCGCCGAGATAGAGCGCGTTGCCATGCGCGTCGGCCAGCACCTGGATTTCGATGTGGCGCGGATCGACGATGAATTTCTCGATGAAGAGACGATCGTCGCCGAACGAGCTCTTGGCTTCCGAGCGCGCGCGGTCGAAGCCGTCGCGCACTTCGGCCTCGCTCCAGGCGATGCGCATGCCCTTGCCGCCGCCGCCGGCCGAAGCCTTGATCATCACGGGATAGCCGATTTCGCCGGCGATCTTTTCGGCATGGTCGGCATTCTCGATGACGCCGAGCCAGCCGGGCACGGTGGAAACCTTGGCGGCGTTGGCAAACTTCTTCGATTCGATCTTGTCGCCCATCGCCTTGATGGCTTTGGGCTTCGGGCCGATGAAAATGATGCCTTCCGCTTCCAGCGCTTCGCAGAAGGCCGCCCGCTCGGACAGGAACCCGTAGCCGGGATGCACGGCCTGAGCCCCCGTTTCCTTGCAGGCGGCGATGATCTTTTCCGGGACGAGATAGCTCAGCGCGGCTGGCGAAGGCCCGATATGCACCGCCTCGTCGGCCATCTCGACATGCATGGCATCGCGATCGGCATCGGAATAGACGGCAACCGTGGCAATGCCCATCTTGCGCGCCGTCTTGATTACGCGGCAGGCAATTTCGCCGCGATTGGCGATCAGGATCTTGGTGAACATGCGAAATGTCATCCCTCGGGTCGGCCGTTCCTTTTATGGCCTGTGCTTGCAGGGTCAAGCCGACCATGCAATTCACTGCCTTTCAATCGACTTGCGATTCCAATTCATCGCTGTGGCCCAGTCGGGGAGCGAGCTGCCAGTTGATCGTGTCGGCAAAACCTGAAACCTTGAAAAAAAATCCGCATTGGAGGACGCCTGATGAAAACCCGCGCCGCTGTCGCTGTCGCCGCCGGAAAGCCGCTGGAGATCATGGAGGTCGATCTCGACGGCCCACGCGAGGGCGAGGTGCTGGTCGAGATCAAGGCGACCGGCATCTGCCACACCGACGAATTCACGCTGTCTGGCGCCGATCCGGAAGGCCTGTTTCCAGCCATCCTCGGCCATGAGGGCGCCGGCGTCGTCGTCGATATCGGCAAGGGCGTCACCTCGCTCAAGAAGGGCGACCACGTCATCCCGCTCTATACGCCCGAATGTCGCCAGTGCCATTCTTGCCTGTCGCGAAAGACCAATCTGTGCACGGCCATCCGCGCCACGCAGGGCCAGGGGCTGATGCCGGACGGTTCATCGCGCTTCTCGATCGGCAAGGACAAGATCTTTCACTATATGGGCTGCTCGACTTTCTCCAACTTCACCGTGCTGCCCGAGATCGCGCTGGCCAAGGTCAACCCCGACGCGCCCTTCGACAAGATCTGCTACATCGGCTGCGGCGTCACCACCGGCATCGGTGCTGTGATCAACACCGCCAAGGTCGAGATCGGCGCCACCGCGGTCGTCTTCGGTCTCGGCGGCATCGGCCTCAATGTCATCCAGGGCCTGAAACTTGCCGGCGCCGACATGATCATCGGCGTCGATTTGAACAACGACAAGAAGGAGTGGGGCGAGCGGTTCGGCATGACGCATTTCGTCAATCCGAAGGAGATCGACGGCGATGTCGTGCCCCACCTCGTCAACATGACCAAGCGTGGCGCCGACCAGATCGGCGGCGCCGACTACACATTCGACTGCACCGGCAGCACCAAGGTGATGCGTCAGGCGCTGGAAGCCTCGCATCGCGGCTGGGGCAAGTCGGTCGTCATCGGCGTTGCCGGTGCCGGCCAGGAGATTTCGACAAGGCCGTTCCAACTGGTCACCGGCCGCACCTGGATGGGAACCGCCTTCGGCGGCGCGCGCGGCCGCACCGATGTGCCCAAGATCGTCGACTGGTACATGGACGGCAAGATCCAGATCGACCCGATGATCACCCACACGCTGAAGCTCGAGGACATCAACAAGGGTTTCGATCTCATGCATGAGGGCAAATCGATAAGAAGCGTCGTGGTTTACTGAGGAAGATCACAGGCCGTCACCAACAGGCCGCGACCTCTGTGGTTCACAATGGGAGGAGAAAAGAAACATGAGCGAACTCCCCGCCATTCTCGTCGATGCAGACGCCTGCCCGGTCAAGGCCGAGGTCGAAAAAGTGGCCGACCGGCATGGCGTCGTTGTCACCTTCGTCTCCAATGGCGGCCTGCGGCCATCGCGCGATCCGATGGTCCGCAATGTCGTGGTCTCCAAGGGCGCTGATGCCGCCGACGACTGGATCGTCGACAATGCACGCACCAACGACATTGTGATCACCGCCGACATTCCGCTGGCCGCCCGCGCGGTGGCGCTCGGCGCCCATGTGCTTGGGCCGACCGGACGCCCCTTCACGCCGGAAACGATCGGCATGGCGGTGGCGATGCGCGACCTGAAGCAGCATCTGCGCGAGACAGGCGAAAGCAAGGGCTACAATGCCAGCTTTGCCCCGCAGGACCGGTCGCGGTTTCTTGGCGAGCTCGACCGCATCTTGCGGCGGGCCGTGAAATCGGCCACACCGGATTAATGCTATCCAGGGCTGGAACCACCATGGCCGCCGAAGCTCCGATAGACAAACCCATGCAGCGCCACATGCTGTTCGCTGTGTCGGCCTGCGTTGGCGTCTTCGCGCTTCTCGTGGCGTTGCTGCTGCACGCCCCGCTTGCCTATTCGATCGGCGCCAACGCGTTCTTTGCCGCTTATGTAATTCTCGTCGTCGCCCAGATGCCGAAGTTCACCGGCAGGTATCTGAGCAGGAATGCGCGTGCCACAGACCAGCCGGTGCTGGTCATCTTCGCCGTGACGCTTGTTGTCGTCGGCGTCGCCGTTATCTCGTTGTTCCTGCTGATCAATCAGAAGGACAGAAGCCATCCCATCGAGCTCATCTTCGCGCTGCTGTCGATCCCGCTCGGCTGGTTCACCATTCATGCCATGGCGGCGCTCCATTATGCCCATGTCTATTGGATGGACGGCGATGCGGTGGATGCCGAGACCAGGAAGAAAATCCCGGTCGGCGGACTGCTGTTTCCGGGCGACAAACGGCCGGAGGGCTGGGATTTCCTGTACTTCTCGACGGTGATCGGCATGACCGCACAGACTGCCGATACCAACATCTCGACAACGCATATGCGTCGTGTCGTGCTTGTCCATTCCATCCTGTCGTTTTTCTTCAACACGGTCATCGTCGCCGCTGCCGTCAATCTCGCCGTCAGCCTGGGCGGTCCGTAATAAATCCGTGATCGGATGAAACATCGGTTTGGATCGCGACGTATCAGGAGGACAATGAACGCGCAGGCCATGCCGCGAGGCCGGGAGACGAAAGACGATGGAATCCGTTGCCAGAAGCCAATCCGCCGCCGATCCAGGCGCTTCTGCGTCGAACGACAAAACGCTGATCTACCGGCAGTCTCGCTGGACGCGGCTGACGCATTGGCTCTGGGCCATCTCCTTGTTCTTCATGCTGCTGTCAGGCCTGCAGATCTTCAATGCCCGTCCGCAGCTCTATATCGGCAAAGAATCGGGCTTTGACTACAACAACACCATCTTCGCCATCGGCGCCGAGAATTCCGATGCGGGTCCGCGCGGCTACACCGAAATCTTCGGGCATCGCTTCGACACCACTGGGGTGCTCGGCTGGTCGGGTCCGGCCGGCCAGGAGACGTCCCGTGCCTTTCCGTCCTGGGCGACCATCCCGTCCTACTATGATCTCGGCACCGCGCGCGTCATCCATTTCTTCTTTGCCTGGATACTCACTACGACGTTGATCGTCTGGTTTGTCGCCAGCACCGTGAACGGCCATCTGCGGCGCGATCTCGCGCCACGCCTCGACGATTTGAAGCGATTGCCGCAAGACATCGTCGACCACGCCAAGCTCAAATTCCACCACACGCGCGAATACAACACGCTGCAGAAGATGGCTTATGGCGGCGTGCTGTTCGTGCTATTGCCGCTGATGATCATCACCGGTCTGGCCATGTCGCCGAGCATGAATTCGGTGCTGCCGTTCTTCAACGACCTGCTCGGTGGCCGGCAGACGGCACGCACCATCCATTTCACCGTCATGGTGCTATTGGTCGCCTTCTTCGTCGTCCATATCCTGATGATCCTGGCCGCCGGCCCGATCAACGAACTGCGCTCGATCATTACCGGCTGGTATCGGACAGATCCTCCCGCACAGGACGATACAGCCGAGAGGAGTGCCTGACATGGCAAAATTCCAGATCAGCCGCCGCAAATTCCTGACTGGTGCCAGCCTTGGCGTCTCCGGCATCATGCTGTCGGGCTGCGACGCCTTCGACAGTCAGCTAGGTGTTGGCAGCGGCCTGCGCAGTTTCCTCGAAAACGCCAATGACCTGACATACCGGGCACAGCGCCTGCTTGCCGGACGTGACGCGCTGGCGCCGGAATTCACCGAGGCCGACATCCGCCAGCCGCAGCGGCCGAACGGTGTCACTGCGCCCGATGATGACGTCTACAAGAGCCTGCTCGCCAACAACTTTGCCGACTGGCGGCTGGAGGTTTCAGGGCTGGTCGAGAAACCATTGTCGCTGACCCGCGAGCAGCTTCAGAACATGCCGAGCCGCACCCAGATCACGCGCCATGACTGCGTCGAAGGCTGGAGTTGCATCGCCAAATGGACCGGCACGCCGCTGTCGCTGGTGCTGGACCAGGCGGTGGTCAAACCGCAGGCGCGCTACGTCATGTTCCATTGCCTCGACACGATCGACCGCAGCCTGTCGGGCGACATCAAATATTACGGCAGCATCGACCTGATCGATGCCCGTCACCCGCAGACGATCCTCGCCTATGGCCTGAACGGCAAGCCGCTGCCGGTCGAGAACGGCGCGCCGCTGCGGGTTCGCGTCGAGCGCCAACTCGGCTACAAGATGCCGAAATATCTCTACAAGATCGAGCTGGTCGACGGCTTCGCCACTGTCGGCGGCGGTCGCGGCGGCTATTGGGAAGACAATGGTTATGACTGGTACGGCGGAATCTGAATCGCACACCGCAAACGCTGCGGCCCCAAAGATGGCCAACCTATAGCGAGCGGCGAAACAGTTCGCCCTTTCCGGCGATCTGCTCGCCAATGCCGCCGAGCCGCAGCATGTGCCAGGCAAGGGCGTGATTGCTCGAGGTTACCGGTTTCCCCAGTTCCTTCTCGACCTCCTCGATGATGCGGGCAACGCGCATGCTCGTGCAGGAAACAAACACCGCCTCACAGTCGCTCGACGCGCCGATCTCCAAAATGGCCTGCTTGACCGATGCCGGCGTGATGCGTGCAACGACATTGTCGTCCGCCTCGTTGAAGGAGCCCATGACCGGAATATCCATCCCCCGCGCCATCAGCGATGCCCGCAAGGAATGATTGATTTTCGCCAAATAAGGGGTGAGCAACGCGATCCGCGAAACGCCCAGGGCCTTCAGCGCCGCCCGCGCCGCCGTCACCGGGTTGGTCACTTGCACGCCCGGCAGCACCTCGTGAACGCGTTCGGCGACCTTGTCCTCGCCGATAACCAGCGCTCCCGAGGTGCAGGCAAAACCGATCACATCGAACTTGACGTCCGGCAAGAGCCCGACAGTTCCCGGAATCACGGCCGACATCTTCATCAGGTTTTCAGGCGTGATCTCGACATCACTGTAGAGCCGCGCCTCGTACAGCGCGATGGCGCGCGCGGGCAGCGCATAGCGGAATTCATCCTCGATGGTCTGGTCGGTCCGAAGGACGAGCAGGCCGAGATTGGCGCGGGTGCCGATGCCGTCGTCGGTCGTGAAGGGAATGTGTTCCTTGTCGAGGACAAGCGTGTCGTCGGCGCGGCTAAGCGGGGCGTCCATGGCACAGTCCCCTTCCTGATGCCAATCAGAATTGTCGACAATAGAAACGACAACTTTGCCAAACGTGTCAAGAGCTCCGTTCGAATTTTGGCAACCGAGAAATGCCGGAATTTCGCCCTGTCTGAACGGTGAATCGATCGTCGACCCACGTGCCGTTGACAATGACCAGCGTCCTATTGAATTGTCGACAATAGAAACGACAACCATTCGGGACAGCGATGCGCGTATTGATCTTGGGCGGCGGCGTTGTCGGGATCACCACGGCCTATCAGTTGCAAAAGGACGGCCACGCGGTCACCGTTCTCGAGCAGGCACCGCAGGTGGCCGAGGGCGCGAGCTGGGCAAATGCCGGCATGATCGCGCCCGGCCATTCCTTCGTCTGGTCATCGCCAGCCGCGCCAAAAATCCTGCTGAAGTCGCTTTTCCTGAAGGACCAGGCGCTTCGCTTCAAACTTTCCGCCGACCCGCATCTCTACAGCTGGTCGCTGCGCTTCCTCATGCAATGCACGGCCGCCAAAGCACGTCGCAACACTCTGCTCAAACACCGGCTTGCAGTCCATTCCCAATCGGTCCTGCAGGCGGTCGTCAGGGAAGAGGCGATCCCGTACGACAGGACGTCGGACGGCATTCTTTATTTCCACCGCAGCCATCAGGCGCTCGACAAGGGCGTCGCCAACATGCGCCTGCTGGAAGCCGACGGCCAGGAGATCCGCATCGTAGACGCGCAGGAAATCGTTGACCGCGAGCCGGCGCTGGCTTCGTCGCGCGACAACATTGCCGGCGGCGTATTGTGTCCGACCGACGAAACCGGCGACGCCGCCAAGTTCACGCGCGCGCTGGCGGCCATCGTCGAAAATAGGGGCGGCAAGATCCTGACAGGGACCAGGATCGTGGGGATCGAACGCAGAAAGGAAACGATCACCAAGGTCGTCACCGACAAGGGAGAGTTTCTGGCCGACACCTACGTTCTGTGTCTCGGCGCCGAGAGCCCCGTCCTCGCCCGCAAGATCGGCCTTGGTCTGCCGATCTACCCGGTCAAGGGATATTCCCTGACCATTCCCATCGTCGATCGGGCGCTGGCTCCAAAACTCCCTGTCATCGATGAGCACAACCTCGTCGCCATCACGCCGATGGGCGATCGCATCCGCGTGACCGCCACCGCGGAATTCGCAGGCTATGATCGCAGCCACAAGCCTTCGGATTTCGCCTTCATGAAGCGCGTCACGCAGGACCTGTTCCCGCGCGGCATCGCCTATGATCGCGCCGAGATGCGGGCCTGCCTGAGGCCCATGACGCCCGACAACCTGCCGATCCTCGGCCTGCGCAACATCAAAAATCTCTGGCTGAACACCGGCCACGGTCATATCGGGTGGACCATGGCACATGGATCGGCCCGCATCGTCGCCGATCTGATCGCCGGCCGGGCGGCACCAATCGCCCTCGATGACATCCTTCCCACACGGGCGCGGTTCGCCGAACCAAGCGCCGCAAAGGCTTGACCGACGCCATGCTCCGACCCACCAGGCAAACCAACCAGGGCAACAGCGCGGCCCTGCCATCCAAGCCGATCAAGACCGGCCCGCGTGTCTATGAAGAAATCCGTCGCATGGCGATGGACTATCGCTTCAAGCCGAACGAGCGCATCAACGAAGTGGCGCTTGCCGCCAGGCTGAATGTCAGCCGCAGCCCGATCCGGGAGGCGCTCCAGCGGTTGGTCACAGAAGAACTCATCACTTTCCAGACCAATCGCGGCTTCTTTTGCCGGGGCTTCGATGTAGACGAGATCGTCAATCTTTCCGACGTGCGGGCGGTGCTCGAGGAGCGCTCCGTCAGGCTGGCGATCCAGCGCGCGACAGATGAGAAGCTTGCCGCGCTCGTCGACTGGTGGACGCTCACCATGGCGCGCGCCGACTCATTTTCCAGCGCCGAACTGACCGCCAGGGACGAGGAATTTCACATCCGCATCGCCAGGCTGTCAGGTAATCCCGAACTGGCGCGCATGCTCGAAGGCATCAACACGCGCATCCATTTCGTTCGCACGATCGAAGTGGAGAAGCACCGGCGATTGTCGACGACCTACACCGAACACAGCGAAATCGCCCGAGCCATGGTAGCCCGCGATGCCGACAGGGCCGCAAGGCTCATGCACGACCACATCGCCATCAGCGTCGCCGATGCCATGTCGACCGTCAGGGAAGGCTTGGCAAGGATATACATCGACGTCGACCAGATCTAATCGGGCAACCCCGGCTTTGACCGAGGCAACCCCTACCGCTCAGGCAACCTTGTCGAGCAGCGGCCTCAGCGCCGGATGGATTTCCGGTGAGGCGTGCTTGATCAGGGTCAACAGCGCGCGTTCGTTCTCCTAAAGAGGCCTGTCGACGCCGATATGTTCGATCAGCCAGCCGGCTTCGCCGGCATCGATCGTCTCGGCGCGGCGGGCCAGGGCCTCGGCCGCCCTGTTCCTGGCTTCCCACTCGGCCTCGATGTCGCCTGGAGACCGATAGGCTTCCATGATGCCGGCAAGGCCGCCAGAGATCATGCGGCTGAAGAAGCCGCCGATTTCCGGATCGGCATGTTCGAGGAAGGCATCGCGGCGCAGCGCCACATCGCGCGTCGGTGCTTCGTAGCCGGCCGAGCACATGACGAAATTGGCGATCGCCTTGACGAACAGCTCGTTCCAGGACGGATCGTTGTGCCCTTGAGCAGTGCACTCGTTGATCTTGAACAGCACCTCGGCCTCGGCGCGCGTGATGGCGATGTTGCCGTCGCCGTCATGGGCACGGAGGATCCGGCGCAGCAGCTCGACCTCCGCCTGTGCGATGAGGCCGGGAGCCAGCGCGCCGCCGAGCATCAGCGGCCCCTTGCCGTCAATGACGGCATGCGCCACCTGCTCCAGCGCATAGACGCAAAGCTGGCTCGGCGACGATTTCGCCTGTTCCAGCACGTGCACCAGCAATTCGAGCTCGGTCCGGCTGTCGACCATACCATCGCGCGAGATCGTGCGGATCAGCCAGTCGGCATTGTCTTGCGAGATATAGCCCGACGGCTTTTCCTGGTGGACGATATAGTCGGTAACCGCCTCGACGAAGAAGGGCGGCCATTCCTGGCATTTGTCCTTCGCCGTTGCATCGAGCGCGAACAGCGCCTCGGCCTCGCCGCGCGTCACGACGCCATCGCCGAACACTTCATGGCGCAACATCGCCACGTCCTCCGCGGCGATGCGGCTTTTCGAGGTCAGCCCGGCCACCGGCGCGCTCATGATCAATTCGCCCATTGTCGTCCCGGTCCGCCGTCGCCAAGCGCCGGCCCCAAGCGTCATACAAGCCAACATATCAGCAGTGTCTTGAAAAACCGGCAAACGGCGTGGTTAGCGAAGACTTGTCGGCCAACGCATGTCGCCCAAAAACGTGCCGCGGTTTTGAAGAATGGCATGCACGCGCTTTAGATGTCGCTGACAGGTGACAAGCCGTCGCGCGCGAGCTATGGATGGCGCGTCGAGGACTCAGGGTCTGAGTCCTACCTGTTTGCGGGAGAGAACAGCGAGAGCTGTCGCCGAAGGGGAAATCGCCCGAAATCTCTCAGGCAAAAGAACCGTAGACGGGAAAGACACTCTGGAAAGTCGGGGCTTGCCCCCGCGCCGAAGGTGTAAGCGCCGCTGACAGAGCTCCGGCTGCGCGAGTCTCTCAGGCTTCAGACAGAGGGGCACGGACTGGTCGCCATTCGCGGCCGATTGCGTGCGACTCTGGAGACGACATGACGGGCGACGATACAAGACACCTACCCCTCGAAGACATCCATGTGGCCGCCGGTGCGCGTTTTGGCGCTTTTGCCGGCTGGTCGATGCCGCTGACCTATCCGGCGGGCGTCATGAAGGAACATCTTCACACCCGCGAACAGGCCGGCCTGTTCGACATCTCGCATATGAAGCTGTTCGAAGTCAGCGGGCCGGAGGCGGTTGCGCTGCTCAACCGCGCTTGCCCCTTGGATGCAGGCGCACTCCAAATCTCACAGTCCAAACTGTCATTTTTCCTCAACGAGGCAGGCGGCATTCTGGACGACCTGATCGTCACCAGACTTGGCGATAGCAGGTTCATGGTGGTCGCCAACGCAGGCAACGCCGTCGCCGACGAAAAGCATTTGCGTGCACTTGCCGCGGATTTCGACGCCAGGGTCGAGCCGCTCGACCGCGTCTTCCTGGCCATCCAGGGTCCTGAAGCCTGGGCCGCCCTTTCGCGCGCCGGCATCGAGACCGGCTCGCTGCTGTTCATGCATGGTGTCGAACCGCGCAAGAACTGGTTCATGAGCCGGTCGGGCTATACCGGCGAGGACGGTTTCGAGATCGGCCTGTCGGAAGCCGATGCGCGCGACCTCGTCGCGAAGCTGCTCGGCGATGAACGCGTGCTGTGGATCGGCCTGGCCGCCCGCGACAGTCTGCGGCTGGAGGCAGGGCTGTGCCTGCATGGCCAGGACATCACGCCGGAGACCGATCCGGCCAGCGCTGCGTTGATGTGGGCAATTCCAAAGGACATCCGCGCTTCCGGCACTTTCATCGGCGCCGATGCGCTCCGCGCCGCCGTGGAACGAGGACCAGCGCAAAAGCGCGTCGGGCTGAAGCCGGAAGGCCGCCAGCCGGTGCGCGCCGGCGCCGCGCTCTTTGACGCCGACGGCACGCCCGCCGGCCATGTCACATCAGGCGGCTTTGGCCCGTCAGCCGGCCATCCGGTCGCCATGGGCTATGTCACGGCGCCACTGGCCAAACAGGGAATACGGGTTTTCGCCGATGTTCGCGGCACGAAAATCCCAGTCGATATCAGCTCCCTGCCCTTCACACCGCATCGCTACCGCAAAGGATGATCTCAATGGCAACGACCTATTTCACATCAGATCACGAATGGCTCCGCGTCGAGGGCGGCATCGCCACTGTCGGCATCACCGACTATGCGCAGGAGCAGCTCGGCGACCTCGTCTTCGTCGAACTGCCGGAGACCGGAAAGAAATTGACCAAGGGCGACACCGCCGTCGTGGTCGAATCCGTCAAGGCGGCTTCCGATGTCTACGCGCCGGTCGATGGCGAGATCACCGAAGCCAACAGCACGCTGTCGTCGGACCCGTCACTGGTCAACTCGGCGGCAACCGGCGCCGGCTGGCTGTGGAAGATGAAGCTTGCCGACGAAAGCCAGCTCGCGGGCCTCATGGATGAGGCCGCCTACAAAGCCCATATCGGCTGATATCAGGACGGATTGACATGACCGCAGCACTCACTCCCTTCTCGGCCCGCCACATCGGCCCGAGCGTCAACGATGTCAGAGCCATGCTTGCCGTGATCGGCGTTCCGTCCATCGAGACGCTGATCAGCCAGGCCGTGCCGCAGTCGATCCGCCTCGACTTGCCGCTGACCCTGCCCGCACCGGCCAGCGAAGCGGAAGCGCTGGCCGAATTGTCGGCGACCATGGCCAAGAATACGGTGCTGAAGAGCTTTATCGGTGCCGGCTATCACGGCGTGCATGTGCCGCCGGTCATCCAGCGCAACTTGTTCGAGAACCCGGCCTGGTACACGGCCTACACGCCCTATCAGGCCGAGATCAGCCAGGGCCGGCTGGAGATGCTGTTCAACTTCCAGACGCTGGTCACGGAATTGACCGGTCTGCCGGTGGCGTCGGCCTCGCTGCTGGATGAAGCAACCGCGGTCGCCGAAGCCATAGGCATCGCCTTGCGCCACCACCGCGACAAGCGCACCAAGATCGCACTTGCCGGCACGCCACACCCGCAGACACTGGACGTCGTGCGTACCCGCGCCGAGCCGCTCGGCATCGAGATCGACGGCGAGACGATCGACGACAACACCGCTGCTTTGCTCGTCTCCTGGCCGGATACGTTTGGCGTCTATGGCGACCACAAGGCGGCGATCGACAAGGCGCGTGCGACCGGCGCCATCGTCGTCTTCATTGCCGATCCGCTCGGCCTGGCGCTGACCGATGCGCCGGCCAAGCTTGGCGCCGACATTGCCGTCGGCCCGATGCAGCGTTTTGGCGTGCCGATGGGCTTTGGCGGGCCGCACGCCGCCTATTGCGCCGTCTCCGACAAGTTGACGCGGCTGATGCCTGGCCGCCTGGTCGGCCAATCCACCGATAGCAAAGGCCGGCCCGGCTACCGGCTTGCCTTACAGACACGCGAACAGCATATCCGCCGCGACAAGGCGACCTCCAACATCTGCACCGCACAGGCGCTGCTTGCCAACATGGCGACGGCTTATGCGATCTGGCACGGCCCCGCCGGGCTGCAGGCGATTGCCGGGCGCATCCACACGCTGGCCAATCGTCTGGCAAGCGGCCTCGAAGCGGCAGGCGTGTCGGTGATCGGCGCCAGCCGTTTCGACACGGTGACGGTGGAGACCAAGGGCAAGGCGGCGCAGATCGCCACTGCGGCTGAAAAGACCGGCCGGCTGCTGCGCGTCATCGATGCCGACCATGTCGGCATCAGCTTCGATGAGACCTCGACCGATGCCGATCTCGATGCGATCGCCGCCCTGTTCGGCGCCAAGGCCTCTCCGTCGGCCGACAGCACCGTACCTGGCAAGCCGCGCGGCAAGGAGTTCCTGACCCAGCCTGTGTTCCATGAGAACAAGTCGGAAACCGACATGATGCGCTTGCTGCGCCGGCTGGCCGACAAGGATCTGGCGCTCGACCGCAGCATGATCCCGCTCGGATCCTGCACCATGAAGCTCAACGCGGCGGCGGAAATGATGCCGGTAAGCTGGCCTGAAATCGCTAATTTGCATCCCTTCGCACCGGCCGCACACTCTGCCGGCTATCGCGCCATGATCGGCGAACTGGAAGGATGGCTGTCGGAGATCACGGGCTTCGACGCCGTTAGCCTGCAGCCCAATGCCGGCAGCCAGGGCGAATATGCCGGCCTGCTAGCCATCCGCGCCTATCACCGCTCACGCGGCGAAGGCCATCGCACCGTCTGCCTGATCCCCTCCTCCGCGCATGGCACCAATCCGGCGAGTGCGGCGATGGCCGGCATGAGCGTTGTCGTTGTGCGCTGCCTGGAGGACGGCAATATCGACATGGACGACATGAGAGCCAAGGCCAACGAGCATTCCAAGAATCTCGCGGCACTGATGTTCACCTACCCCTCGACGCATGGCGTCTACGAGGAAGGTGCACGCCACCTCTGCGCCCTTATCCACGAGCATGGCGGCCAGGTCTATTTCGATGGCGCCAATCTCAACGCGCTGGTCGCCTTGGCGCGGCCCGCCGATATCGGCGCCGATGTCTGTCATATGAACCTGCACAAGACCTTCTGCATTCCGCATGGCGGCGGTGGCCCGGGCATCGGCCCGATCGGCGTAAAGGCGCATCTGCAGCCCTATCTGCCGGGACATGTCACCGAAGGTTCGGCGCACGCCGTGTCGGCCGCACCATTCGGCAGTGCCTCGATCCTGCCGATCACCTGGATGTATATCCGCATGATGGGCGCCGCCGGACTGAAGCAGGCGACGGAGACCGCCATCATCTCGGCCAACTACGTGGCGACACGGCTCGCGCCGCATTTCCCGCTTCTCTACAAGGGCAGGCACGATCGCATCGCGCATGAATGCATCCTCGACACCCGCGTGCTCAAGGACAGCGCCGGCATCAGTGTCGACGATGTCGCCAAACGGCTGATCGACTACGGCTTCCACGCGCCGACCATGTCCTTCCCGGTCGCCGGCACGCTGATGGTGGAGCCGACCGAATCCGAGCCCAAGCGGGAACTCGACCGCTTCTGCGAGGCGATGATCGCCATCGCAGGCGAGGCAGCGAAAGTCGCCAGGGGCGAATGGCCTTTGGCCGACAATCCGCTGGTCAACGCGCCGCACACCGCCGCCGAGGTGCTGGCCGGCCAGTGGACGCATCCCTACTCGCGCCTGGAGGCGGCCTATCCCGCCGGCGACGCCGACACGGCAGCCAAATACTGGCCACCGGTGTCACGCATCGACAATGTCGCCGGCGACCGCAACCTGGTCTGCTCCTGCCCGCCACTGTCGGACTATCTGGGTGCGGCGGAATAATTACGCGGAGCGCAAGGCCGGCTTGATAGGTTCGGCCTTGCCTGTCCTTTTACGGCTGATGACGCAGTTTCGCCCGGCGCGCTTGGCGGCATAGAGCGCCGCATCGGCCTCGGTCAGCACCTCATCGAGGCTGCTGCCGCTTGCCTCGCCAAAGCCGATGCCGCCGCTGACCGTGCTGCGCAACTTGCCGAGTTGGGTGGCGACGATCTCGGTGCCGAAGGCCACACAGATCTTGCTGGCGAGATCATGGGCCTTCTCTTCCGTCATTCGCGACATGACGACGGCGAATTCCTCGCCGCCCAGGCGAAAAGCGTCGACGCCGGTCCTGGCATATTTCTTGATGACCGCGGCGAAGCGGCACAAGACCTGGTCCCCGACCGGATGGCCATAGACATCGTTCGTCCGCTTGAAGTGGTCGAGGTCGAACATGACGACGGACATGAACGGACCGAAACTCCGCTCGCCGTAGAGCGACGTCAACGCCCGCCGGTTCATCAACCCCGTCAGCGGGTCGGTCATGGTCTCGGCCTTCAGCTCGATCTGCGCCTGCAGATGGTGGAGGGAGAGCGTCAATGCGCCGAGCCCGGTCATGCAAGCCACCGCCACGACGGAATTCAGTCGTTCGGCCCAGTTGTCGGGCGCGACCGCGAGCGTCCATTGCCCCTTGGTCAGCAGAACCACGCCACAAAGCGCAAACGACACAGCGCAGGTGCCGCTCAGAAACGAAACCACCAGCAGGATCCGGCGATCGTGACTGCCATTGATCCAAAACATGGCGCCGATCGCCGACAGAAGCACCGTCACCGTGGCGTAGGTGACGATGAAGCCGACACCGTCAAGCCCCAGGAAGGTCACTGCCGCACAGACAGCCATGGCGGCAAGCGCCGGTGCAACGGCGCGTCTGTGGCCGGGCACGCCCAGATATTGCATGGCCGACACGCAGAGGATCAGGAACCCCAGGCTGAGCAGCGCAAGCACGATCTGACAGAGCAGCGGATCGGGATCCTTGGTGTATCGCCAGAACAGGATCACATGCGCGACGAGCACCAGAATGCCGCACGCCACCGTCAGCACGAAGCCTGCCTTGGGCGCGGTGAACCAGATCGCAAACATGGTGACGCTGAGGCAGATGCCCGACAGCGCAGCTGCGAGCAGGAGCGAACTGAAGTCCAGCATATCGGGCAAGGGCCTCTCGAGCGTCGGCGGTTGCGCTGCACTCTAAGGTCAGCGGCAGCCCTCAGATATGGGTTTTCAGCCGATCTATCGATGCAACCTACGGATAGGGTTTACAAAACGTTCGATGCCATGTGTCCCGAAACCGGACCCTTGGACGACGCGAGGTCAACCCTTGTTCAAGAGAGCGAGGTTGGCGTTGACGACGGTGGGATCGGCCATGCCGGCCTTCGCTTCGAGCAGCAGCGCCTTGGCCTTCTTGCGATTGCCGCGCAGCAGTTGCGAATAGCCCATGTTGTTGACGATCTGCGGCTTGCGGCCGGCGACTTTCAAAAGCTGGCCGTAGGCACGGTCGGCGAAGTCGAAGCGGCCGAGTTCATCATAGGAAGCAGCGAGCCCCATCCAGGCCTCCGCATTGTCGGCCTTCAACTCGACGGCCTTGCGGAAGTGCTTTTCGGCGAGGCCGTAATTGGCGTCGCGAAACTGCGCCTTGCCTTGCGCCAGATCGGAGGTGTCGATGTCCTTTGCCGCCGGTTGGATGGCGGTGGTCTTGGTGGTGTCGACGCCGCCCGTTGTACAGCCAGACATCATCAAGACGGCCGAAATCGCGGCCATTGCCGTGAAGTTACTGTGACGCATGCCCCTGCCTCATCGCCCGATTTGCCGGGTCGTTCTTCAGGAAACACATTATATCAGCGACGCTTAAACTTTGGTGCCGAAACGTCACCAAAATTTGGTTTCGGGCACACCAGCCATTAACCACCAGGCCACGCTGCTTCAGTCGCAGCCAGCGGCGTCCTCACGGCTCCAGGGCTTTGAGCCCCGCAGGAGCCGTATACCGGCTGCCATCATAGCGCAGCCGGTAGGTTTGGCTCACGGACTTGCCGGGATGGGACTGGCACTCGCCATCCTTGTCGGGCAACGGATTGTCAGTATCCATTTGCTCGACCACCGTTATGTCGTGGTAGCCATGATGTTTGGCCGGGCTCATCGCCAGGCTAACCCGACTAGTATGAAAGTATCCGGCGCAATTGGTATCGCCCTCGCCGCCATTGCCGCCCACGACCAGGCCATCGAGCACCATCCTCAGGGAATCGCCATCGACGGCATAGAGCCGCAGGTCGGTTTCACTGAAGGGATTAGGCAGCGAATTGTTCGCCATTTCGATGCGCAGGCCAAAGGCAGTAACATCGGGCGCCAGCGCATAGCGGCCGGTATCAAGTTCGACCTTGCGGATGGCGATGGCATCATCATTCATCAGCCCGGGCTGGAGCAAGCGCTGGCGCACCTGCCGGCTCTTCCTGTCGACAATCAAAAGCTCGATATCGCCGGCATGCGCGTAGTCGCTGGGTTGGGACCCCTCCATCAGCGGCACTGCGACCAACAGCAGGTCGTCATGGGCGGGCCAGATCTTGCAAACCAGCCCCGGCGGATCGCCATACGCGAATGTCAGGGCGATGCTGGTGTGGGGTTCGAGCGTGAACGAGGTGCCGTCGGCGTTCTTTCGAGCTTTGGGATAGGCCTGCTGCACCAAGGCGGCGGCATCGCCGCAATCGTCGGCCACGGCCCAGGCGGGCGACAGGCTGGCCGCGGCAAGGCCGAGCAAGAGAGTGCGCAGCAGCATGGACTTCTCACCTGCAAAGCCGGGTTCGGTCAGAACAATGGTTGTCAGCCCCTTGCTAGGGCTTTTGTGAAGCGCTCGCTAGTGCGCCGTCATTTTGACGATGACTGGAATGGCCGCGATCATCAGCACTACCGGCAGGATGCACACAACCACCGGCACCGACATCTTGGCCGGCAGAGCGTGCGCCTTTTCCTCGGCCAACGACATACGCTTGTGGCGCATGTCGTCGGAGAAGACGCGCAGCGCCCCCGACAGGCTGGTGCCGAGTTCCTTGGACTGCTGCAGCAGCGTGGCGAAGGAACGCACCTCGTCCAGGCTGAGGCGGTCGGCGAGCGCCTTCAGCGCATCGTCAAGGCTGCGCCCTGCCCTCAGCTCCAACGACACCAGCTGCAGGTTCTGGCTGAGCGCGGGATAGGTCTTGGCAAGTTCCTTGGAGACGCGCTCTATGCCGGCCTCCATGCTCATTCCGGCATCCGAGCAGACAATCATCAGGTCCATGAAATCGGGAAAGCCGTTGCGGTACTCACGCCTGCGTTCCCGCACTTTCTGGCTCAGCACCAGGCCGGGCAGGAAATAGCCGGCCGCTCCCGACAGGATGACGAAGGTCCAGCGGCTGGCCATCGTCGCGTCCGGGCTGGCCATCCACCGGTTGAGCACAAACACACCGATTGCCGTGCCGATCATCGCGCTGAACCGGATCAGGAAGAACGTGCCGACAGCACGCGGCTCCATGTAGCCCGCCTGGATGAGCTTCATGCGCAGCCGGGCGACATTTTCCGGATCGCTCCTGGCGTAGAATTCTTGCGCCCGCTTCACCGCCTTCTCGCGCACGACGCCGGTATTCTTCTTCTGCACCGGCTCTGGTTTGGCGGCCACGGGACCGTTGTCGACCCTGAGCCGGCGCATGACCTCGTTGCGGTCGCCCTTCGCCATGACAACAGGCCAGGCAACAGCGGCAGCACCCGCCGCCAGCAGCAGGATGGCCACCGGCATCAACGAGGTCGGTGCAAGCGAGGCGAGGAATTCGATGAAGCCCTGCATGTCAGAACTTGAAATTCGACATCTTGAACATCATCAGATTGCCCAGCATCAGCCAGGTGATAGACCCACCGAGCAGGTACCAGGTTTTCGCCTCGCCCCAGACGTCGCTGTAGAAGCCCGGCATCAGCGCCATGATGGCGGTGAACAGCAACGCCGGCACCGCCGTCAGTATGTAGGCCGACATCCGGCCTTCTGTCGCAATTGCGCGCACCTTGCGGCGCAGCTTGCCGCGCTCGCGGATCGTCGTCGCCAAGCCATCGAGGATCTCGCGCAGATTGCCGCCCGAACTGGTCTGGATCGAGACGGCGGTGACGAACAGCGGCAGATCCTCCTGGCCGACCCGGTCGAACAGCGAGTTCAACGCCGAAACCAGATCGGAGCCATAGGTCACCTCGTCGGCGATGACGCCGAACTCGGTGCCGATCGGGTCGGGCATCTCGCGCGCCACCATGGCGATCGCCACCGGCACCGGATGGCCGGCCTTCAGGCCACGCGTGATCAGTTCCAGCGCCTCCGGCAATTGCATGCCGAACCGCTTCACCCGGCGCTTGCGCTTGAAGCGCAGCGTCATCACTGGCAGCACCGGCACAAGCACCACAAACAGCACAAGCCCCATCAGCGGTGGCAAGCCGTACCAGATGGCGACCAGACCAGCGGCGAATGCCACGCCGCAGGTGATCATCAGGAATTTCGACAGCGGCATGATCATGCCCGACTGGATTCGCAGAGCGCGGAACCGGTCCGGCGAAAACAGCGGCGTGCCCGCGTCAAGGCCCCGCTCCTTGCGCAGCTGGACGAGCACCTGCTCCTGGCTGATCTTGTTTTCCTGCAGCTTCATGCGCCGGTTGATGGCGGTGCGCTTGTCGCTGCGGCCGGCATAAAGCAGGTAGCAGGCCTCAGCGATCAGGATGCCGGTCAGTGCAGCCGCGGCATAGACGACATAGATCGCGCTGAGCCCGTCGAACACTTGGCTACTCCTGCGGCCGGCCGGGTTCGAAATATCGCCCGGGGAACTCGATGCCCATGGCGCGCAGATCCTCGAGGAACCGCGGCCGGATGCCGGTCGCCTCGTAGTGCCCCAGAATCTTGCCGTCGGCCTCCATGCCGGTGCGCACAAAGCGGAAGATCTCCTGCATCTGGATGACATCTCCTTCCATGCCGGTCACCTCGGCGACACTGGTCACCTTGCGCTTGCCGTCGGACAGGCGCGTCAGCTGAACGATCAGGTCGAGCGCGCTGGCGATCTGGCTGCGGATCGACTGCACCGTCATCGGCATGCCGGTCATGCCAAGCATCTGCTCGAGCCGCGAAATGGCGTCGCGCGGCGTGTTGGCATGGATGGTCGCCATCGACCCTTCGTGGCCGGTGTTCATCGCCTGCAGCATGTCGAATGCCTCCTCGCCGCGGCACTCGCCGAGGATGACGCGGTCGGGGCGCATGCGCAGCGCATTCTTGACGAGGTCGCGCTGCTTCAGCTCGCCATGGCCTTCGATGTTGGCGGGACGTGTCTCCATCCGCGCGACATGCGGCTGCTGCAACTGGAGTTCGGCCGCGTCCTCGATGGTGATCAGCCGCTCGTCTTCCGGAATGAAGGCCGACAGCGCATTGAGCATGGTCGTCTTGCCGGTGCCGGTGCCGCCCGAAATGATCGTCGTCTTGCGGGCATGCACGGCCGCCGCCAGCACTTCGGCCATGTTCTGGGTGATGGCGCCGAATTCGACCAGTTTGTGCAGGCCGAGCTTGTTCTTGGAAAACTTGCGGATCGACACCAGCGGCCCATCGACCGCAACCGGGCGGATGGCCGCGTTGAAGCGCGAGCCGTCCAGCATGCGGGCGTCGACCATCGGCTGCGATTCGTCTACGCGACGACCGACCGCGGCGACGATCTTGTTGACGATGCGCAGGAGATGCGCCTCGTCCTTGAACGGAATGTGGACCGGCTGCAGCTTGCCCTTCTTTTCGACAAAGCAGTTCATGTGGCCGTTGATCAGGATGTCGTTGATGTCGGGGTCCTTGAGCAGCGGCTCGAGCGGACCGAGGCCGACCATCTCGTCGACGATGTCGTCGACCAGCGCGTCAAGCTCGACGGTGTTGATCGCCATCCGCTCCTGCTTGGTCTTTTCCGACACGAAATCATGCACTTGCCGGCGCATCTCATCCTTCGGTAAACGCTCCAGCGCGACAAGATTGATCTCTTCGAGCAGCAGCCGGTGGATACGCACGCGCGCATCGAGCACCTTGTTGGCATTCTTTGCCGGCGCTGTGTCCGGCTTTGCCGGCAAAGCCTTTCGGCTGGTCGGAATGACGACGGCATGATGGGCGACCGGCGTCGTCTCAGGCGCGCGCCGCTGCGGACGCGCATCTCGGTTCTGCAGGGCGGAGAAGCGGCTGGTCATCCGGCTTTCCTCTTCAGCAATCCACGGCCCATGCCAAACAGCGAGCGCGATTTCGCGCGGGTTGGGACCGCTTCTTCCGGCAGGATGATCTTCTTCAGGTCGTTGATGACATTGGCGTTCGGATCGATCTCGTGCAGCGGCACGCCGCGATCGACCGCTTCGCGCACCAGCCGGTAGTTGTTGGCGATGCCGCCGACGAAATGCTCGCCGAGAATTTCCTGGACGTCCGCCTGCTTGATGCCGTTGTCGAACATCTTCTGTTCGAAACGGTTGACGATGACGTTCGGCTTCACTTCCTTGCCGGCAGTCTCGTAGACCGCCTGGATCAGCCGCTGCGTGTGGCGCAGGCACGGCACCGTCATTTCCGCGACGATGTAGAGCTTGTTGGAACCGAGCAGCACGGTTTCCGTCCATGGAAACCAGGTGCGTGGCATGTCGATGACGACATTGTCGAAATAGGCCGAAACGAGGTCCAGCATGCGCACCACGACATCAGTCTTGAACGAGCGCATCTCTGCCGGATGCGCCGGTGCCGCCAGCACGCACAGCCCGCTGGCATGCTTGGACAGCATCACGTCGAGCAGTTGCCGGTCGAGACGCTCGGGCTGGTTCTCGATCTCGGTGATGTCGAAACGCGGTTCGAGGTCGAGATATTCGGCACAGGCGCCCTGCTGGAAATTGAGATCGACGACGCAGGTCGAGGCGCCGCGCGTCACCGAGTGATGCAGCTGGAAAGCGGTCTGCAGCGCCAGCGTGGTGGTGCCGACGCCGCCCGCGGCAGGCATGAAGGTGTAGATCTGCGACTCGCTGTTTTCCTCGCGCCCGGGTCCCTGCAGTGCCCGCACGACAGAGCGCACCAGATCGGCGGTGGTGATCGGCTTGACCAGGAAATCCGCGACCTTGAGCTGCACGAGAATGCGCACCGCGGCGGCGTTGAACTCCTGGGTGACGACGACGACAGGAACCTTGTCCTCCAGCCGGCGCATGATGCGCTGCAGCGACTCGACCTCCTCCAGCCTTGCCGCATCCATGTCGACGATGATGGCGCCGAAGTCGGCTTCCTGGATCTCGCCGCGCAACTCGGTAACGTTCTTCTCCACTGTCGAGAGCTGTATGATCTCGGAGGCGGAAAACGCGGTGCGCGTGTCCTGCGCAAACGTCCTGTCGGTCGATACGAGCAGGATCTTCCTGGTCTTGATGCCGTTTGCCATTCTGTCAGCCTGTCAGGTCGATCGACCGTTGGATCAGTTGCCCGTGGGATCAATTGGTCGTGCTGGACTGCGACGCCTTGGCACCGGCCGCCTGATCGGGTGTTACGGCCGCGGCACTGCCTCGTTGGGCCGGCACCAGGAGCCTGGTGTTCTGGACCCCGTATTTCCAGGGATCGACCATCTGCATGACGGTGTTGGCGGCCTGCGCATTTCCGGCGCCGGCCGTCGGCCCTTCGCTGCGCACATAGTCGTCGCTGGTGCAGCCAGCGGTAAAGCCGGCCAGCAGCAAGGCGACGCTCGATCCAAAGACCAGACGCATGGCTTCAATCCTTCGGCAGGTCGAGGAAATGCCCAGCCGAAGCGGCCGCTGCAGGTTGAGTGACGCGGCCGTCTGCCAGCGCCACGGTGCGACCGGTATCGGCGCCCTTCACTTCCTCGGTGTTGTTGAGAAAATAATCGGCGTTGCTGGCCGGCTGCGTGCCATCTGTCGGCTCGACGAGCTTCTTCGACGGATCGACCGGCTTGACCAGATAGGGCGTGACGATGATGACGAGGTCGGTCTCGCGCCGCTGATAGGATTTCGACGAGAACAGCGCTCCAAGCACCGGCATCTTGCCGAGGCCGGGAATGCGCGACGTGGTGATGTCGTTCTGCGACTGCAGCAATCCGGCGATCATGAAGCTCTGGCCGTTCTTCAGGTCGACCGATGTCCTGGCACGGCGCACGATGAAACCGGGCACCGAAATGCTGCCTATGTTGTAGGAGGCAGACGCGTCGATCGAGGAGACTTCCGGCGCGATGTCCAGGCTGACCAGCCCGTCCTTCAGAACCGTCGGCGTGAAATCCAGGCTGACGCCGTACTTCTTGTAGCTGACCGAGATCTTGCCGTCGTCCTCGGAGACCGGGATCGGGAACTCGCCGCCGGCGAGGAAGCTCGCCGTCTGGCCGGACCGGGCGATCAGGTTCGGCTCGGCCAGCCGCCGCGCCAAGCCGCGCTCTTCCAGCGCTTTGATGGCGATATCGATGGAGACGCCATTCGACAGCAGCTTGCCGATGATCTCGCCTGTTCCCGCGCCCTGTATCGATCCGGCCGGCAGCGTGACGTCGCGGCCACCCATGCCATAGGCGAAATTGGCGGCGTATTTGGCGCCGAGATCCTGGCCCGCCTGGCGGTTGATTTCGACAAAGCGGACGTTGAGCTGGACCTGCTGCGACGACGAGATGTTGACCGAGTTGATCACCTCCTCGGCACCGGAAAAGCGCGTCGCGATCTTGTTTGCCTTTTCGGCGGCGACCGCATCATCCGCCTCGCCCGACAGGACGACACGGCCATTGGCCGAGCCGACCTTGATCCTGGCATCCGGCACGCTGGCGCGAATGGTGCTGGCCAGTTGGTCGGTGTCGAGCGTCACCTCGATGTCGACGGTGCCGACAAGCTGCTTCTTCTCATCGAACAGCGCGATACCGGTGGTGCCGAGATTGTTGCCGAGCACATAGAAGGACTTATCGGTCAGCGGATTGACGTTGGCGATCTCCGGATCGCCGATGACGATCTGGTAGAAGGCGGCACTCGTCATGATCGTCTTCGGTTTACCCTTGGCAACCTTGATCGACGCATTCTTGGTCGACGACACATAGACGATGTCGTTGTCGGCCCTCGCCGAGGCGCCGAAGGCCAGCATCGCGGCGGCCGCCAGCGAAGCTGCGACAGCGACAGTGCGCAAAACGCGCAACCGCCCCATGACCCTATATGTGATCAGCCCGAACATTGTCCCGTCCCTCGCCCAGTCCCCACTGGCTTCTATTTCTGGTCCCGTGAAGGAACCTGGTATTCCTCGGCCTTTGTGCCGCGCGTCACGATGACGGTCTTGAACTTCGGTTTCTCCGGCTCTTTCACCACGGCATCGAACAGCGAACCGGAAGCGGCCTGCACGTTCGAGGCGACCGATCCACCGAACGAAGAGATGGTGGTGACGCCGCCCTTGCCGTCACCGCCTTCGCTGGCGGACCGAAGCGACAGGGACAAGGTGCCGACGGTGCGGGCGAGCGCCACCTTCTGCGCGCCGTCTGTCGTCACCTCGATGGTCACCGAATTGGAAATCTGCGGCGTCGTCTGGCGCTCATCGGCGCCCTGCCCGACGCTCAGCACCTTGGCATCGGCCACGACGATCTCGGAGGTGACCGTCGATCCGGACGCTCCCTGCGCGTTCTTGGACACTTCCTGGATTTCGCCGGCATCGCGCGTCAGCACTACATCGACACGGTCGCCCGGCGTGACGAAGCCGCCGACACCGGCGATCTCGTCGGTGCGGATTGTCACCGCCCGCATTCCCGGCGTCATCATGTTGGAGAGCGTCGCGCGGCCGTTTGGCCCGGACAGCTTGGTCAGCAGCAACGGTTCGTTGATCTCGATCGGCGACAGCACCACGCGGCTGCCCTCGCCGAGCAATCCGTCGATGGTGGCGAAGGCGCCCTGCGGCAGGGAATCCTGCGGCCAGGGGATTTCGCTGAGCTTGGAGCGGTCGAGTTCCATGCCGTAGCGCAGTGGGGCATTCGCCACCACGATGGTCTTGAACTCGATCTTGGGTGCGACGGGCGCTGTGATCGACGCCGTCTTCTCTTCGGAATCGGCTTTAGCCTGGCTTTTGACCCAGAAATCCGCGGCAAAGATCGAGATCGCGCCGAAAACGGCGGCGATGCCGATCATCGATATGGCCTTGCCCCTCACGCCGAAACCCCTGATGCCCACAGTTTCTTGTTTTGTTGGGCTAACGCTAGGCGGCATTGTTAAAGAATCAGGAATCTTGCGCGGAGGCATTTGACCTATTTCCGCCGGCTTGGTTATCGAATGGTTTTGGGGTAAGAGGGGCCAGATCCCCGAACGGAACAGGAACCTCGGTCGCTTGGCGCTGAAAAGCGTGGCAGTATCGCGAGGTGATTCGCAGCACCGGACCCTATGGCAGGCATGGACGACAACAACGATCTCTTCGGCACAATTGACAAGCAGCCGCAGCCGGTTCGCGCGCCGGCGCGCCCGGCGGATCCGCTGGTGCAGGCCACCAGGCGTCCTGCCGCGACCAAGGATGGCAGCGAGGGCTATAGCGCCGCCGATATCGAGGTGCTGGAAGGGTTGGAGCCGGTGCGGCGCCGGCCAGGCATGTATATCGGCGGCACCGACGACAAGGCGATGCACCATCTGTTCGCCGAGGTCATCGACAATTCAATGGACGAGGCGGTGGCCGGCCATGCCACCTTCATCGATGTCGAACTCTCGGCCGACGGCTATCTCACCGTTACCGACAATGGCCGTGGCATTCCGGTCGACCTGCATCCGAAGTTCAAGAAGCCGGCGCTCGAAGTGATCATGACGACGCTGCATTCGGGCGGCAAGTTCGACTCGAAGGTCTATGAGACATCGGGCGGCCTGCATGGCGTCGGCGTGTCCGTGGTCAACGCGCTGTCGGACCATCTCGAGGTCGAGGTCGCACGCGGCCGCCAACTCTATCGCCAGCGCTTTTCGCGCGGTATTCCCGTGACCGGCCTGGAGCATTTGGGCGAGGTGCACAACCGGCGCGGCACAAAAACCCGCTTCCACCCCGACGAGCAGATTTTCGGCAAGGGCGCCGCATTCGAACCGGCGCGGCTCTACCGCATGACGCGCTCGAAGGCCTATCTGTTCGGTGGCGTCGAAATCCGCTGGACCTGCGACCCGTCGCTGATCAAGGAAAAGGACCAGACGCCGGCCAAGGCGGAATTCCACTTTCCCGGCGGCCTGAAGGACTATCTCAAGGCATCGCTCGGCGACGAGTTCCAGGTGACGCGCGAGATCTTCGCCGGCAAGAGCGAGAAACAAGGCGGCCATGGAGCGCTCGAATGGGCGGTGACTTGGTTCGGCGGCGACGGCTTCATCAATTCCTACTGCAACACCATCCCGACCGGCGAAGGCGGCACCCACGAGGCCGGCTTCCGCAACGTGCTGACGCGGGGCCTGCGCGCCTATGCCGATCTCGTCGGCAACAAGCGCGCCTCGATCGTCACCTCGGAAGACGTCATGATCTCGGCGGCGGGTATGCTGTCGGTGTTCATCCGCGAGCCGGAATTCGTCGGCCAGACCAAGGACAGGCTGGCGACGATCGAGGCCATTCGGATTGTCGAGACCGCGATCCGCGACCCGTTCGATCATTGGCTGGCAGACAATCCGCAGGAAGCGTCGAAGCTGCTCGAATGGGTGATCGCGCGCGCCGACGAGCGGGTGCGCCGACGCCAGGAAAAGGAAGTGTCGCGCAAGAGCGCGGTGCGCAAATTGCGGCTGCCCGGCAAGCTTGCCGACTGCACGCAGAATGCCGCGGCCGGTGCCGAACTCTTCATCGTCGAAGGTGACTCGGCGGGCGGCTCGGCCAAGCAGGCGCGCGACCGCGCCAGCCAGGCGGTGCTGCCACTGCGCGGCAAGATCCTCAACGTCGCCAGCGCCGGCAACGACAAGCTCGCCGGCAACCAGCAGATCTCGGACCTGATCCAGGCGCTCGGCTGCGGTACGCGGTCGAAATATCGCGACGAGGATTTGCGCTACGACCGGGTCATCATCATGACCGACGCCGACGTCGACGGCGCCCACATAGCTTCGCTGCTGATCACCTTCTTCTACCAGGAAATGCCGGCGCTGGTGCGCGGCGGCCACCTTTATCTCGCAGTGCCGCCACTTTACTCGATCAGGCAAGGCGGCAAGGTCGCCTACGCCCGCGACGACGCGCACAAGGACGAACTCCTGCGCACCGAGTTCACCGGGCGCGGCAAGGTCGAGCTTGGCCGCTTCAAGGGTCTGGGGGAGATGATGGCCGCGCAGCTCAAGGAGACCACCATGGATCCGAGGAAGCGCACGCTGCTCAGGATCGACGTCATCGACGCGGAGGCGGCGACCAAGGATGCCGTCGATGCGCTGATGGGCACCAAGCCGGAAGCCCGCTTCCGCTTCATCCAGGAACGCGCCGAATTCGCCGAGACGGAAGTGCTGGATATCTAGCCACCAGCCGGTCCATAACAAGGCTCCAGTTGCGGAGACGAGCATGTGACCTGGGCGCGGCTGAAAGGCTATTTCGAGACGAGTTTAGCCGGCTTGACGCAACCGACGCGTTCGGACTGGATTTTCTCGTTGCGCACTGTTTCGGCTGGCCTGATCGCTCTGCTAGCCGCCTATGCGCTGAAGCTCGACCATCCGCAATGGGCCATGATGACGGTGTTCATCGTCGCCCAGCCGGTTGCCGGCATGGTACTGGCGAAGGGCTTCTACCGGCTGCTCGGCACGCTGGTCGGCGGCATCGCCGCGATCGGCATCACCACCGTTTGCGGCACCAACCCCTGGGTGCTGGTAACGGTGCTTGCCGTCTGGATCGGCATCTGCACCTTCGTCTCGTCGCTGCTGCGCAATCCGGAAGCCTATGGCGCCGCCCTCGCGGGCTACACCGCAATGATCATCGGCCTGC
This sequence comes from Mesorhizobium sp. M0870, assembly GCF_040319775.1. Lineage (NCBI taxonomy): Bacteria > Pseudomonadati > Pseudomonadota > Alphaproteobacteria > Hyphomicrobiales > Phyllobacteriaceae > Mesorhizobium > Mesorhizobium sp. M0870. The sequence continues at coordinate 179,093 of NZ_JAMYOI010000007.1, read as the reverse complement.
CCGCTTTCGGACAGCCGCATCTCGTCGTCGACCTCGCGGTCGCGCGCTGTGCCGAGATCGTGCTTGGCATTGTCTGCGCCGGCCTGACCAGCCGCCTGATCCTGCCAAAACTGGCCAGCGACGCCATCGTCTCGCGCCTGAAACGCTGCATCCTTGATCTTGCCACCTATGCCGGCGGTGCGTTCTCCGGCGGCGACCCGGGAACGCTGTCCGCGCTGCACCGAAAGCTGATCACTGATGCCCAGACGCTCGGCGAGACGCGCGCCTATGCCAGGCTCGAAGCGCCAAGCTTCGCGCCGCGCGCCCATCCAGTCCGGCGCACCATCGGACAGCTGCTCTCCGCGCTCTCGGCGGCACGCGCGCTGCATTCGCACGCCGCCCCGAAGAATGCGGCGCTCATTCCGGTGCGCTCGGAATTACAATCGCTGGTCAGCGAGCTGGCGACCAAGCCCGGCGCGCTGGACGATACGGCGCTGTGGGTGGCTCGGCTCGATGCGATTGCCGGAAACGCCCGGCAAATGCCCGATACCTCGACCGACCAGGGCAACGACAGGATCGGCACTATCACCCGCCTGACCATCGCCGCCGATTTCGCCGATGCGCTCAAGCAGGTGCTGCGCGGCCTCGACGCCCTGCGCGCGCCTGCCACACGTCCGGCCCGGGGCAGCAGGCAGCCTGCGCTGGTGGTGCATCGCGATTACGCCGGCGCATCGCGTAACGCCTTGCGTGCTGCCCTTGCCACGCTGCTGGTCGCGGCCTTCTGGCTGACGACGAAATGGTCGGAAGCGGCCGGTACGGTCATTCTCGTTGCTGTCGTATCGAGCCTGTTTGCTGCTCGCCCCGACCCTGTGCAGGTCGCCTGGGGTTTCTTCAAGGGAACGCTTCTGGCGCTGCCGTTTGCCTTTCTCGTCGGCCAGATCGCATTGCCTGCCCTGCCCGGCTTCGGCTGGTTCATGCTGTTTGTCGTGCCCATCCTTGTACCGACGGCGCTGGCCATGGCCAATCCACGCTATGTCGGCGTGGCGACGGCCTTCGCCATCAACTTCCTTGCCTTCCTGAGCCCGCACCAGGCGATGACCTACGATCCCGGACCCTTCTTCGCCGGTTCGGCGTCGATCCTGGTCGGCATCCTGCTGGCGATCGGTGTCTTCATCGTCGTGCTGCCCGCCGATCCGTGGCTCGCGGCCAACCGCATCGTGCGCGCCATGCGCGAGGATCTGGCGCGGCTTTGCCTGCATGAGCGCGTGCCGAGACGTTCGGCCTTCGAGAGCCTCGCCTACGACCGCATCAACCAGCTGATGCCGCTGGTGCAGAATGCCGGTCAGAAGGGCGATGCGGTTCTGGGCGGCGGAGTCGCCGCCGTCACCGTCGGCCTGGAGGTCCTTCGGCTGCGCGATGCAAGCCAAAGCCATGCCATTCCATCCGAGACCGCGCTTTCGATCGCCAACTTCCTGAGGGGACTGGCGCGCGAACTGCTTTTCCGCGCCCCCAGCGATCCGCAGACCTCGACCGTCGCCGTCGCCCGGCAGTACGCAGCGAACATCGCCGAGCGAAACGGCACCAGCGAATTGCTGCAGATCGCGGCATCGCTGCGCATCATCGCCGCCGCGATGGAGGATTTCCCCGACTTTTTCGCGAGGGATAAAGGTTAAGCTGCCGCTATCGCCAGCGCGTGGCCTCGCGCGTTCTCGCGCAGCGCATCGAGATGGATCGACTTGATCAAGGCGGCAAGATCGCCTTCGGCGGATTGCCCACCCACTTCCTTGAGCATCAGCCAGCTGACCTCCTGCACACCGGCGATGCGCTTGCCGTTGGCAACCTCGCGCCAGATCTTCAGCGCACGCAGGATGATGGCATGGGTGACTGCGGCGAGTCCGGCGCTGCGGAACAGCGCCTGCAAGGCCACGTCGTGCCCACCGGCCAGCAGCGCCCTTACCCTTTGTTCGGACTGCTGGCTGAGCGCGACCAGCGCCGAGCCGAAGAAATCCACCTTGCCATGCGCGATGGTGCGGATCAGAAAGCTCGCGGTAAGGTCGCCACGCAGCCTGAGATGCTCGATCAGGGCCGCATGTTCTTCCTGGCGCGTGCCTTCGATCAGCGTCACGGAAGCCTTGACGCAGGCGTCGCGCATGACGCGGTCGGCTCGCGCCGCGCCCATCATCGCCATCACCAGTGGCGACGTTTTCAACATTTCGCCAAGCTTGACGAGCAGCATATGCCGGCAGTCGGCCGGCAGCCTGATATCCGATATCAGCGCCTCGCGCACCAGCGGCAGGTGCCCATGTCGTTCGGCCATGCGGCGGAAGCTGAGCGAGGCGATGTCGGCGCCGCTGTTGGCGAGCAGCACGGCGCAGGCGTCCGCCTCGCCGATCTCGGCGATGGCCGCCGACAGCGCCATCGAGACGAGTGGCCGCTCGGCGATCAATTTCTGTGTCGCCTTCGGACTTGAAGCCACACGGTTGATCAGGTCGGCGTCGGTGAGCAGCGGCGAGCGCGCCAACACCACGCCGGCGACTTCCGGCTGGTCGGAGGCCAGCACGCTGATGATCTGCATTGGCGCGTGGTGGCTCATCGACAGCGCCTCGGCCATCGCCAGCCGCACCTTCGACGAGGCATCGTCGAGCAACAGCGTCAGCGCCGCCTCGGCGGCGCAACGGTCCTCGAAAGGCAATTCGGAATTGATATAGGCCCGGGCCAGAGCGCTCGCCGCCGCGGCACGCTCCGACACCCTGGCCGTGTAGATCCATTTCAGGAAATGCGAAACAACAACCATGCCCGCCTGCTTACGCCCCTTGTCAGAAGCTTCTGACCCCACTGACGACCGTAGGCAGAATTGGTTTACGAACCGTTCACCATGTTCATTAACTGGCTTGCGAGCCTGATTTGCAGCGCCTATCACCGTCAAGCACCTGAGGAGAAAGAAATGGCCGGGCTTTATCTCGAAGAGTTCGTTGTCGGCCATGTCTTCCAGCACACGCTGCGCAAGACCGTTACCGAAAGCGACAACATGCTGTTTTCGGTAATGACGCTGAACCCGCAGCCGCTGCACATCGACTTCGATTTCGCCGCCAAGAGCGAATGGGGCAAGCCGCTGGTCAACTCGCTGTTCACGCTCGGCCTGATGATCGGCATTTCGGTCAATGACATCACAGTCGGCACCACGGTCGCCAATCTCGGCATGAAGGAGACCGTGTTTCCGCATCCGGTCTTCCATGGCGACACCATTCGCGTTGAGACGACAGTCATCTCGGTGCGCGAGTCCAGGTCGAAACCCGATCGCGGCATCGTCGAATTCGAGCATCGCGCCTACAACCAGCATGGCGATCTCGTCGCCAAATGCACTAGGCAAGCGATGATGCTGAAGAAGGCGATCTGACGCATGCGTTCGCTGCTGTTCATCCCTGGCGATTCCCAGAGGAAACTGGAAAAGGGTTTTGGTGTCGGCGCCGACGTGGTCATCGTCGACCTCGAGGATTCCGTGGCACCGCACAACAAGGCGCTGGCACGCGAGGTGGCGGCGCGCTTCATCCTGGAACGCAGGGCGCAAACCAGTTCAGCCATCTATGTCAGGGTCAACGACCTGTCGACCGCGCTGACGGACGACGATCTCGCCGCACTGGTTCCGGCGAAACCCGACGGCATCATGCTGCCCAAGTCGAACAGCGGCCAGGATGTGCAGCACCTGTCGGCAAAGCTCAGGGTGCGCGAGGCCGAAAACGGCTTGGCCGACGGCGCGATCAAGATCCTGCCGATCATCACAGAAACGCCGGCAGGCGTGCTCGCGGCGGCGACCTATGCCGGGACAAGCGCGCGGCTTGCCGGCCTCACTTGGGGCGCTGAAGACCTGTCGGCGGCGATCGGCGCGTGCAGCGCCCGCGACGAGCATGGCCGCTACACGGACGTGTTCCGTCACGCTCGCACCATGACCATACTTGCCGCCGGTGCGGCGGAGGTCGAGGCGATCGACACCGTCTTCCCGAATTTTCGCGACATGGCGGCCTTCGAAGCGGAATGCACCGAGGCCGAGCGCGATGGCTTCACCGGCAAGATGGCGATCCACCCCGATCAGGTGCCGGTCATCAACGCCGCCTTCACGCCGTCGGTCGACGCCGTGAGACAATCGGCGGCAATCGTTGCCGCGTTCGCGGCAGCGGGAAGTCCCGGCGTCGTCAGCATCGACGGCAGGATGTTCGACCGCCCGCACCTGCGGCTAGCCGAGCGGCTTCTGGCGCGGGCAAAGGCGGCAGGTGTTTCCGCCTGAGCGCCTGCTACCAAACCAACGGGATCAGGCGGTAACGGACCCGGGCCACATAGTCGTCATAGCCGCGCAGGCCGGTGCGAAGCGTCTTCTCTTCAATGAAGGTGCGGATGGCCAGGAGAACGACGATCACGAGTACCGACGCCAGCCCCCACCAGGAACCAAGCAGAAGTGCCGTGCCGGCGAAGAAGAGGATGGCGCCGGCGTACATCGGATGGCGGACGTAGCTGTAAGGCCCCGTGGAGATCACATGTTGTCCGCGTTCATCCTGGATCTTCACCACGGGCGCCGCGAAACTGTTCTCCAGCATCGTCAGATAGCAGATCCAGATTCCGAGCAGCAGGACGAGCGCGCCGACCACCTGCACCCAGACGGGAACCACGGACCAGCCGAAACGGACGTCGAACCCCATGAATATCTGCGAACCAAAGATGGCGAACAGTAGTATGGACAGCAGGACCTTGTCGGCCGTGTCCTGATTCTTCTGGATGGGAGAACTCAGCCGCTCATTCATCAGGCCGGGATCGCGCCTTGCCAGCGCCACGCCCAAGGTGAGACTGAGCCCCACCATCCCCACCAGATAGACCCAGGCCCCCGGCCAGTGCAGCGTGCCGGCCGACAGGAAGAGCAAGGCGCCCATGGCGCCAAACCAGACGAATGTTTGAAGGACCAATTTCGCGATCATGATCGGCCTTTCATGATATCCGCTCACTTGCGCTGGCAATTTTAGACCATCGGTCTACCATACCGACCGACGGTCTGTAATTCAAGCGAGCTGTGCAGAAGGTTCATCATGCCCCGTGTCATCAAGCATCCAGAGTTCAGGCGAGAAGAACTTCTGGACCATGCCCAGACGCTTTTTCTGACGCAGGGCTATGACAAAGCGAGCCTCAACGACGTGATTGCGTCCGCCGGCGTCTCCAAGGGCGCCTTCTATCACTACTTCCCCTCCAAGGAGGCTCTTCTGGAAGCCTTGGCCGATCGCTTTGCAAGACAGGCACTGGCTGGCGTGCAAGACATAATCGACGATCCGGGCCTAGACCCGCTTGGCCGCCTGAATGGTCTGCTCAGCCAGTCGCGGCGGGCCAAGATCGAGACCGCGCCGGAAGCTTGGACTCTTTTCGAGACGATGTTTCGGCCTGAGAATCTGGTGCTTTTCCACCGTATCAATCTGGCCGCCAGCGCGTCGTTTTCACCTCTGCTGGTCAAGATCATCAGGCAAGGGATCGAAGACGGCACTTTCAGGACCTTCGATCCGGAAGGTGTTGCCGACATCGTCATGCAGTTCGGCATGGCCACGCATGACGTCGTTGCCAAGGCAATTGCCGGCGGCAGCGACGCCGACATGGAGATCGCGATCGAGGCCCTGGAGAAACGCGTCAGGCTCTACGAGATCGCTCTCGACCGCATACTGGGCCTGCCCGATGGAAGCATCCGGATCGGCGAGCCCGGCTATGTGCGCACCGTCATGACGGCCAGGCGGCGAAAGAGTGCCGGCAAGGCGCTGGCCAAGCCTGATATCTAGTCCTTGTCCCAGCGCGGCCGGCGCATCGAAAACACCTGGTCGACGCTGGCATAGTCCATATAGCCGAGACGAGCGACATTGCCGGCCTTGGTGATGTCGAACAGGCCGTCTGTCAGGAAGGCGTCGTCGATGTGCACGCCGACCCCCTCACCGGCAACAATCACAGCGCTTGTCGGCGATCCGTCCAGCGCCTTTGGCCGAAAAACTTCCGTCACCCGGCATTCGAGCGCAGCCGGCGCTGCCGCCACGCGCGGCGGCGCGACGAGGCGCGACGGCGCCATGGCGAGATCGGCATAGGCGAACTCATTGACGCCGCGCGGTGCGTTGACCGATGTGCGGTTCATCTTGTCGGCAAGATCGCGGCTGACCAGATTGGCGACGAACTCACCGGTCTCCTGCGCGAAAGAGGCGCTGTCCTTCTCGCCCTCGGAGGAGAACCAGACAATGAACGGCCGTGTCGAAACGGCATTGAAGAAGGAGTATGGAGCAAGGTTGATCTCACCGGCTCCGTTCAGCGTCGAAATCCAGCCGATCGGACGCGGCGCCACGATCGCCTTCGATGGATCGTGCGGCAGGCCGTGGCCCTTTGAGGGTTCGTAGAACATTCAGCCCGCCCACCGCCCCGAATAGTCGCCGTAAAGCTTTGCCGGATCGGGCCGCGGCCGCTCCGGCGCCGGGCCGGCATAGGAGCCGATATGGATGAAGCCGACGACGCGCTCCTGCGGCGCCAGCCCCAGCAGCGCCCTGCCCTCCGGTACATCCGAATACCAGTTGCTGATCATGTTGGTGCCATAGCCCAGCGCATTCGCTGCTATCATCAGGTTCATCGCCGCCATGCCGCCCGACAGGAACATTTCCCATTGCGGGATTTTTGGATTCTCCCGGGGGACAGATACGACGCCGATCACCAGCGGCGCGCGTGAGAACCGCGCCAGTTCCTGATTGCGGCGGCCTTCCGGCAATGGGCCCTCCCGCTGCTCTGCAAGCGCTGCCAGTTGCCTGCCGATCTCGACGCGGGCGTCGCCACGGTAGACGATGAAGCGCCAGGGCTCCAATCGGCCATGGTCGGGCACCCGCGAGGCAGCAGTGATCATCGTCGCGATCTCCGCATCGCTCGGCGCCGGCTGCTTCAGATCGGGGATCGGAGCGGAGTTTCGGGTCAGCAGGAAATCGATGATCGGCGACGCCATGGGCGCAAGTCTCCTGAACATTCTGTTTTGAGCTGAAGCGCACCATCGGGAATTCGGCGGCTCGGGCATTGGCGCGGGATACGCCGGACGGAAGAGAGTCGTATCGATCGGACTCTTAAGCCTTGAAATTGCCACCGCCATGGGCTTCAACGCAAGGCATGTTTGAGGGGACTGTCCGTCTTTTCCTGATCTGGCTCGGTGCCCTGCTGTTGATGGCGCCGGTTTCGTTCGCCATGGCGCAGAACGTCGACGGTGTCAGCGACCTGAAGCTTCCGGGAATTTCGAGCTACGCGACGCCGAAAGGCGAGACGTCACTGGCACTAAGCGGCGGCGGCGCCATCACGCTGTCCGCCCAGTTGACCGACAAGGGTTCCGACATCACGCGCGGCATCGTCTGGCGGGTCTTCAAGCCCGAAGCCGTCAACGGCAAATTGCCGATGGTCGCCTCCTCCCATGGCGGCACCGCCGTCTTCCAGCTCGAGCCTGGCAGCTATCTGGTTCACGCCTCCTACGGCCGGGCCGGCGCCACCAAGCGCATCACTGTCGGCAAGGACGCCAAGCGCGAAAGCCTCGTGCTCGACGCCGGTGGCCTCAAGCTCGACGCCGTGCTGTCCGGCGGCGTGCGCATTCCACCGAAGAAGCTGCGCTTTTCGATTTACGAGGGCACCGCCGAGGCCAATGGCGACCGCGCGCTGATCATTCCCGATGTCGAGCCTAACAGCGTCGTGCGGCTCAACGCCGGCATCTACCATGTCGTCTCGACCTATGGCGCGGTCAACGCGGTCATCCGCTCCGACATCCGTGTCGAGGCCGGCAAGCTGACCGAAGCGACCGTCGAGCACCACGCCGCCGAGATCACGATGAAGCTGGTGCGCGAAACCGGCGGCGAGGCGATCGCCGATACCTCCTGGTCGCTGCTCAATGAGTCCGGCGATCCGATCAAGGAAACTGTCGGCGCCTTCGCCTCTATGGTGCTGGCCGAGGGCGACTACACCATCATCGCCAAGAACCGCGACCGCATCTACCAGAAGGATTTCACGGTCGTGGCCGGGCAGAACCAGGAAATCGAGGTTCTGGCCACCGAGGCCGCGGCGATGGATCCCGAAGAAGGTGCTGATTAGACCAGACTGCAGTTCGCAATCCCTACCAGAGGAATCAGGTGTCTGCTTCATCCTCTGAACTGGCCGGATAATCCTGTCCGCCGTAGAGCACACGCAGGATGACCACGGTGTCACCGTTGACCCGGAAAACGATAAATACGCGGCGTTCAAAACCGACGATGCGGACGCCGGGGCCAACAGCGTCGCGCACGGTCCCGCGCTCCGGGAAGGTGGACAGCGCCATACACGCGGCCTCTATGCGGTTGACATAGTCGCCGGCACGCCGATTCCCGCTGTCGTTTTCGATGTAATTGTAGATGGCGAAGAGGTCGGCTTGAGCCGCTGGCCTGAAGACGACCTTATGCGTCACGCTTAGAGGCCTTCATGCGGTCCGCATGATGGGCGCGCAACGCTTTGAAGACGTCTTCTGCCGGGATGTCCGGACGCGGGTCGTCAAGGGCTTCCTGGACCTTGGCGTGCATAACAGCGGTGATGATCTGCTCCTCGCGATCGAGGGCGCGTAGCGCCGCGCGCATGACTTCGCTGGCGGAATCGTAGGCGCCCGAGGCCAGACGTGCGTCGACGCTGCTCTGCTGGCGGCCGAGGGTCACGGTGATTGGTTTGCTGGTTCTCATGGCAAGTTCGTTTCTTGCCTCCTTATAGCACCGCAACGTTACAGTGTCATACTATTTTCTGAACGGACGGTCGAGTCTCGGCCCCTCGTGAGCCGGACGTTTGTTGCCTCAAGCAGCCAGCTTGGTCCGCGCCGGCAGGAACGGAATCCGGCGGCGCCTCACGACTGGCGCAAGGTCGAACACGCCGCGATAAAGGCGGTCGAGCAACGCCTTGCGGTCGCGCAATGGCTCCAGTTCGCTCCAGCTCAGCATCTTGCCGACACGCACGTCGATCGCCTTGCCGGACAACCGCGCGAATTCGTGGATGAGCAGCGACGTGCGCAATGTCACCGAGGCCTTGCCGATGAATTTCGCCACCCGGCCGTCGCTCTCAGCCATGTTCATCGGGCCGCTGACCAGATGGAACAGCCTGCCGTTCTGCCCGGAAAAATGCATCGGGATGACCGACGCTTTGGCCTCCTGGACGAGACGGGCCGGAAACATCTTCCACGGCAGGTCGCGCGCCCGGCCAAAACCTTTTGGCGCGGTGGCGACACCGCCGGCCGGAAACACCACGATGGTGACGCCCTCCTTCAGCAGCCGCACCGCTTCATGGCGCACGGCCATGTTGTTCTTCAGCGCGTCCTTGGTCTCGGAAAAGTCGATCGGCAGCGAGTAGGGCTCCATCTCGCGGATCTTGAGCAGGTCCTTGTGGATCATCACCCGGAACGGCCGTCCGAGCTGCTCGGCCAGCGACAGCACGGCAATGCCGTCACCGATGCCGAACGGATGATTGGCGACGATCACCAGCGGCGTATCAGGCAATTGCGCTGGCGGCCACTGATCTGCCGTCCGCACGCGGACGTCGATCAGGTCGAGCATGCGGCTGAACACACGCTCGCCGGTCGGCACGACCTGGCGGCGCCAAAAATCGTAAAGCGCGGTGTAGCGGTCGCGGCCCGACAGGCCTTCGATCGAATGGATGAACCAGCGCGTCAGCGCCGGCTGGCGCGGATTGGCATAGGAAAGCTCGGGAAAGGGTCGTTCGCGCGATTTCAGCTTGAGCATAGGGGTTCGTTACAAGGTCGGCGTGACAAGGATATGAAAATGGCGGTGGATCGCTCCACCGCCATTTGGCCGAAAAACTATGCCGATCAGGCAGCGCGTTTGCGCCTGCGGTCGGGCGTGACGGCTTCTTCGGTCAATTGCGCGATCGCCTGGTCAAGGCCAAGCGATTCCTGGTCGCGTGAGCCCAGCCGGCGCATGTTGACCGTCTGCTCTTCCGCCTCGCGCTTGCCGCAGACGAGGATGACCGGAACCTTGGCCAGCGAGTGTTCGCGGACCTTGTAGTTGATCTTCTCGTTGCGCAAATCCGCTTCCGCCAACAGCCCGGCGGCCTTCAGCTTTGCCACCACTTCGGTCGCATAGCCGTCGGCATCCGAGGTGATCGTCGCCACCACCACCTGCAGCGGCGCGAACCACAGCGGGAAATGGCCGGAATAGTTCTCGATCAGGATGCCGAGGAAGCGCTCCATCGAACCGCAGATGGCGCGGTGCACCATCACAGGCTGCTTCTTCTCGGAATCGGAGCCGATATAGAAGGCGCCGAACCGTTCCGGCAGGTTGAAGTCGACCTGCGTCGTGCCGCACTGCCATTCGCGGCCGATAGCATCCTTGAGCACATATTCGAATTTCGGTCCGTAGAAGGCGCCTTCGCCCGGATTGATCGAGGTTTTGATGCGATTGCCGGATCGTGTCCTGATCGTCTCCAGCACGCTGCCCATGATTGCTTCGGCGTGATCCCAGGCTTCGTCGGTGCCGACGCGTTTGTCGGGCCGCGTCGAAAGCTTGACGCTGATTTCGTCAAAACCGAAATCAGCATAGGTCGACAGGATCAGGTCGTTGATGCGCAGGCACTCCGCGGCCAGCTGCTCCTCGGTGCAGAAGATGTGCGCATCGTCCTGCGTGAAGCCGCGCACACGCATCAGCCCGTGCAGCGCGCCCGACGGCTCGTAGCGATGCACATTGCCGAATTCCGCAAGTTTTACGGGTAGATCGCGATAGGACTTCAACCCATGCTTGAAAATCTGCACATGGCCCGGACAGTTCATCGGCTTCAACGCGAAGACCCGGTCGTCATCGGTGTCGTCGCCGGCGACCGTCACCTTGAACATGGCGTCGCGATACCAGCCCCAATGGCCTGACGTCTCCCACAGGCTCTTATCGAGCACCTGCGGCGCGTTGACCTCCTGATAGCCCTGCTCGTCGAGGCGGCGGCGCATGTAGTTGACCAGGTTCTGGAACATCTTCCAGCCCTTGGCATGCCAGAAGACGACGCCCGGTCCCTCTTCCTGGAAATGGAACAGGTCCATCTCACGGCCGATCTTCCTGTGGTCGCGCTTCTCGGCCTCCTCAAGCATCATCTGGTAGGCTTCGAGCTGCGCCTGGTCGGCCCAGGCCGTGCCGTAGATGCGGGTCAGCATCGGGTTGTTCGAATCCCCGCGCCAATAGGCGCCGGCCACCTTCATGAGTTTGAAGGCATTGCCGATCTGCCCGGTCGAGGCCATGTGCGGGCCACGGCAGAGGTCGAACCAGTCGCCCTGCGCATAGATCTTGAGATCCTGATCCTCAGGAATGGCGTCGATCAGCTCCAGCTTGTAGCGCTCGCCCTTGTCGGCAAAGACTTTTTTCGCCCTGTCGCGCGACCAGACTTCCCTGGTGAACGGCTTGTTGCGCGCGATGATCTCGCGCATCTTCTTCTCAATCACCGGAAAATCGTCAGGCGTGAACGGCTCGTTACGGGCGAAGTCGTAGTAGAACCCGTTCTCGATCACCGGCCCGATGGTCACCTGCGTTCCCGGCCACAATTCCTGCACGGCTTCCGCCAGCACATGGGCCGCGTCATGGCGGATCAGCTCCAGCGCGCGCGGGTCGTCGCGGGTGACGATCTCGACCTTGCCGGACTTGCCGAGCGGATCGCTGAGATCGCGAACCGTGCCGTCGATCGCATAGGCGACCGCCTTCTTGGCCAGCGATTTCGAGATCGATTCGGCGAGGCCGGCACCGGTCATCGCCGCGTCGTATTCGCGGACGGAGCCATCGGGAAATGTCAGGGAAACGGAATTCAGCATATATATCTCCTATCCAGTCCCGCAAACGAGCGCGGGTGGTTGAAATGCATGTCGCCCAAAAGTGTATGGCGGTTTTGGGTTACGATATGCATAGGGAAAAGCCGGATGCGTCCGGCAGCGGCTGTCTTTTATGGACAGATTCCGCCTCCGTAAAGCCCGGCTCAAATGTCAGCGTTCATTTGATGAGGAGCGGCAGGTCCTTCAGGAACGCGGCGCGGGTCTTGAGGCCCTTGGGCATGTCGGTGCGGTTGGTGTCGGCGACAAGCCGCGCAAAGACGATCTGGCGGCCATCCTTTTGCGCCCAGCCGACGAACCAGCCGAGCGAACGCTTGTCCTGAACCTTGTCGACGTCGTTGCGCAGCCTGGTGCTTCCGGTCTTGCCTTGCACCGTCCAGCCTCCGGCCTGGAAGGTCGGGATGATGGCTGATGTCATGTCGTAAGCCCTGGCCGAGACAGGCAGCTTGCGGGCCAGCAGCTTGCGCAGGAATTCGACCTGCTCGACCGGCGTGATCTTGAGCGAGGAATTCACCCAGGACTTGGTCAAACCATCATTCTTGCCGGGATTGCCGGAAACATCGGCGTTGCCGTAGTCGAATTTCGAGACATAACCGGCAAAACTCTCAGACCCAAGCCGGCGGGTGATTTCCCGGGAAAACCACAGGATCGAATCCCGCTCCCAGACCACCGGATCGACGGTCTTCTGATCCCGCTTCACCGCGTTGAATTCAGGCTTGTAATCCCAGCTCGGCGTGTGCTCGTCGCTCAGGATCCCGCTGTCATAGCCGATCAGCGACAACGGCACCTTGAACGTCGAAGCCGGGCTGAACCGCTCGTCGCACACCCCGTCCTGATAGAGCGCCTTGCCGCTCGCCGCATCGGCGATCACCGTGCACTGCACATCCCCCAGCGGCGCCGATTGCGCGCGCAGCGGAAATCCCAGCAGCCAGGCGAGCAGGAACAGTATCCCGGCAAAGATGAAGGGAAGACGGTCGAAATTGCGCATTTTCTGCTCGCTCCAGAAGGGGGTTCGGGAGCGGCTTAGCGAGGTCTCTTGTCTCGATTTTGTCTCAAATGCGCAGTCTTTGTGCAGGCTGTTGTTAACCCTACCGGATCGTAAACGGGCAGAGCCGGCGGGACCTGACTGACGCGATCACCCCTGCGCTTCGCCGCGCTTGCTGCCGATCCGCCAGTACCGCCATGGCGTGAACCAGACATAACGATCCTCCAGCACCTCCGGCACGAGGTCTATGCCATGCGTGCCGAATGGCCCGCAGCGCAGCATTCGGAAAAATCCCATCCAACCGCCCGCCCACAGGCCATGGCGGGCGATCGCCTCATGGGCATATTCCGAACAGGTCGGCAGATGCCGGCAGGAATTGCCGACAAAGCCCGACAATGTCAGCTGGTAGAGGCGCACGAGCGACGTGCCGAGGAGACGGCCCGGCGTCTTGCGCCATGGACCGGGCCAGTTACGGCCGCGTTTCGGCGGCCGGGCGATATGCGCATGCCCATGCTGGTCGCGCACCACAGTCTCCGTTTCGCGTTTCCCACGCGATAGATGTGGACTTCTACTGGAGAACGCAATCCCCGCGCCCTGCATGGCCCCACCGTCACGGACGGAAACGACGAAACGGCTGCCAGTCAGCCGAAGCCACCCACCGGCCACGACTGGTCGGCTCTTCGTAACGCTTTTCATGCTGTCTTCTGTCACGCCATTGAAACGTTGCGATCCGCATGACATCGCCAAAGATGCTCAGCAACTGGATCATGGTCGGTCTCCTTTGATGCGATTAGACGGCCGCTGGCCTTCGCCTTCAAACGAGTATAATTTCCACTTCGGATAATCCTGGGTTATGCGAATGAAGCGCGGGCGCCTGCCGCTGACGGCATTGAGGAGCTTCGAGGCGGCGGGCCGGCATCTGAGCTTCAGCCGGGCCGCCGAGGAGCTTTTCGTCTCGCAGGCAGCGATCAGCCGGCAGATCCGCGAGCTCGAGATATTCCTGCGCCAGCCCTTGTTCGAACGTCACCATCGTCGCGTCGAACTGACCGACACCGGCCGGCGTCTGCTGGATCAGCTCGTCAGAAGTTTCGACGCCATCGATACCTTGCTTGGAGAACTGGTGGCGACACCGGCGCAGTCCGTGGTCCGTGTCAGCGTCGAGCCATCGCTTGCATCCGTGTGGCTGGTGCCACGGCTCAACCGGTTTCGCCAATTGCGGCCTGACATCGACATCTCGCTCGAGGTCGACCCAAGGCTGATCGAGTTCCGCAGCGATCAGCCGGAGCTTGCCTTGCGCTTCAGCGCACATGCCACCGCGTGGCCGCGCAGCGAAGCCGAGCAACTTGCTTCGATAGTCGACTCACCTGTTCTATCGCCGGCGCTGCTTGCCTCGGGCCCCGCCCTCGAGAAGCCGATCGATCTTGGTCGCTACACGCTTTTGCACGAGGAGAACCGCCAGGGCTGGGCGCGCTGGTTCGAAGCGGCCGGCGTGCCCGCCGACGCCGTGCCGGCGCGCGGGCCGATGCTGGCGGATGCGTCGCTTTCAAAGCAGGCCGCCTTGCTCGGACATGGCGTTGCACTGGGCGATCTCTTGCAGATCGGCGGAGAAATCGCGTCCGGCGCGCTGGTCAAGCCGTTCGACATCGACGTCGCATCCGGCGCCTATTGGCTGGTGGCCAGAAGCTTGCGCGATCTGTCGGAGCCGGCCGCCGCGTTCGCGGACTGGGTACGCGGCGAATTTGCCGAAAGCAGACGTGCATTGTAAACGGTCGGTTGCCGGCCCTCAGGCTTCGGCGCGCTTCTCGATCTGGCCGATGGCGTCGACCACGGCGTCGAAAGTCAGCATGGTCGAGGCATGACGGGCCTTGTAATCGCGCACCGGCTCCAGATATTTGAGGTCCGCGAAGCGACCGTCCGGCGGGGCGCCATTTTCCTTGAGCATCTTCAGCATGGTGTCGCGCACCGCGCGCAATTCCTCGGCGCTCGCGCCGACGACATGTTGCGCCATGATCGATGACGACGCCTGGCCGAGCGCGCAGGCCTTCACATCATGGGCAAAGTCCGTGACCACGCCGTCCTGCATCTTGAGGTCGACGGTGACCGTGGAACCGCATAGCTTGGAGTGCGCCTTGGCGGTTGCGTCAGGATGATCGAGCCGGCCGATGCGGCCAATGTTCCCGGCAAAACCGAGAATTTTCGCGTTGTAGACCTCGTTTATCATTATTTTCCAATCCGTCGCCGCCAAGCGAACAGCGATTGCCGCTGTCGTGTCTTCCTTTCGCTCGCTATGACCTTATATAATGGTGGCAGTCCGGTATCGACAAGAAGACGAAAGCCAATGTCCTTGCCGGGAAGTTCACGCCGCTTACGGGGCTGGAAACGGGGCGAGTTTCCGACACCGAAAGGTCGTGGTCCGTTCAACTCGTTCCTCCGCCGAGAGGGACTACGGGAGACGCCTTTATGGATGCCGTCATCAAGAAGCTCATGCCACAGTCAGCCTATATGGAAAAGCCGGTCACCGACCGGCCGAGCGAAGCCGAAGTCGAAGCCGCCGTGCGCACGCTTTTGCGCTGGACCGGCGACAATCCGGACCGCGAAGGGCTGGTCGACACTCCGAAGCGGGTGGCAAAGGCCTACCGCGAAATGTTCGGCGGCTATGACATGTGCCCGGCCGACGAGCTCGGCCGCACCTTCGAGGAGGTCGCCGGCTACGATGATCTGGTCATCGTCAAGGACATAACATTCCATTCACATTGCGAGCACCATATGGTGCCGATCATCGGCAAGGCGCATGTCGGCTATCTTCCGGACGGCAAGGTCGTCGGCCTGTCCAAGATCGCCCGCGTCGTCGATATCTTCGCCCACCGCCTGCAGACCCAGGAGGCGCTGACGGCGCAGATCGCCGGCGTCATCCAGGACGTGCTCAATCCGCGCGGCGTCGCCGTCATGATCGAGGCCGAGCACATGTGCATGGCCATGCGCGGCATCCGCAAGCAGGGTTCAACCACGCTGACCTCGACCTTCACCGGCGTTTTCAAGGACACGCCCGAAGAGCAGGTCCGTTTCGTCACCATGGTGCGCGGCGGCGGGGTCTGATCGGCCCTCGCCGGCCATCAAAACAAGGACCGGCGATGTCGGCACTGGAATTTCCAAAAGCTCCGTCAGACAAGAAAGCGCTTGAGGAAGGCGCGGTGTTTTCGCCGCGCTTCGATGCAGCCGGGCTGGTCACGGTCATCGTGACAGACGCCGCGGACGGCATGCTGTTGATGGTTGCGCATATGAATGCGCAAGCACTGGCACTGACACTGGAGACCGGCATAGCCCACTACTGGTCGCGCTCGCGCGACGAACTTTGGAAAAAGGGCGAAACATCAGGCAATTTTCAGCATGTCGTCGAGATGCTCACGGATTGTGACCAGGATGCCATATGGTTGCGCGTCAAAGTGTTGGGCCACGACGCAACCTGTCACACTGGCCGGCGTTCATGCTTTTATCGGACGGTGGGGCTGATCGATGGCAAGGGGACGCTTGCCGACGACGGCAGCAAGCCGCTGTTCGATGCGGAAAAAACGTATCGGAAACCACTAGCTTGAACCTTCTGCCTGACACCGACCACACAGATTCATCATTTCGATACGGCCCGCTCGTATAGTAGCCGTGGGACAAGGGAGATCATGATGCTCGAGTGGGCGTCATTGCGTAACAGACCAGATGTCAGGGAGGCCAACGGCCTGTCCTCGTCAGGCGGCGCGTCCGAAACGAACTCCCAGAAGAAAACAGGCATTTCGCTCGCCTTGGGTGGCGGTTGCGCCCGCGGCTGGGCGCATATAGGCGTGCTGCGCGCGCTCGACGAAGCCGGCATCGAAGTATCGATGATCGCCGGCACCTCGATCGGCGCGCTGGTCGGCGGCTGCTATCTCGCCGGTAAACTGGACGAACTGGAAGAATTCGCCCGCAGCCTGACCAAGCGCCGCATCTTCGGCCTGCTCGATCTCAATTTGCGCGGCAGCGGCCTGTTCGGCGGCATGAAGCTCGATGCAAGGCTGCGCGAGCACATGGCCGGCATTCGTTTCGAGGACCTGACCAAGCCGTTCGTGGCGGTCACCTCCGAAATCCGCACCGGCCACGAAATCTGGCTGTCGAGCGGCTCATTGATCACCGCCATGCGCGCCTCCTATGCGCTTCCCGGCGTGTTCGAGCCGGTGAATTGCAATGGCCGCGTGCTGGTCGACGGCGCGCTGGTCAACCCCGTACCGGTTTCGGTCTGCCGCGCGTACGAGCAGCCGCTCGTCGTGGCGGTCAACCTTCACTATGATCTGTTCGGCCGTGCCGCGGTGATAAAACACAGCGCCGGCGAACTGGTCATCGAAAAGGACGCACCAAGGCCCGGCAAGGTCGACGCCGAGCACCAGTCGCATCAGACGCGGCTCGGCATTACCGGCGTCATGGTCGAGGCCTTCAACATCATCCAGGACCGCATTTCGCGTGCCAGGCTTGCCGGCGACCCGCCCGATATGTCGCTGCAGCCGAAGCTCAGCCATATCGGCCTGACCGAGTTCCACCGCGCCGACGAGGCGATCAACATCGGCTATCAGGCGACGATGGCCCAGATCGGCGAGTTGACCCGGCTGCAGACCGTTCTCGCCTGATCAAAACCTACGCACGCGCCGCATCGGTGATGCGAAACTGCACGGTGCGGTTGCCGTTCCAGTAATTTCCCGACAGCGAACCGGCGACGTGGATCGTCTTGCCCCGGTTCTTGAACAGAAATTCGCCAAGCGCGGTATCGACGGCGCGAAAGGCGATCGCCTGGATGCGGCCGCCGCTTTCCGATTGCAGCTCCACGCGGATGTGGTTGGTGCCGACCGGCCGCGCATCGGCTAGTCGGTGGCGCGGCAGCGCGAAAACGGGGGCAGCGTGCCCGGCACCGAAGGGTCCGGCCTTCTCCAGCGCATCGAGCAGGCTGAGCGTCGCGCCTTCAGCGGCAAGCGCACCGTCTATGGCCAGGCTTTCCTCGCCCTGCAGGCGGAACACGTCGGCTGCCGCCCGCTCTTCGAAAAACGCCCTGAGCTCACCAAGCTTCGCCCGCTCCACGGTGATGCCCGCCGCCATGCCATGGCCACCGCCCTTGACGATCAGCCCCGCAACGGCCGCCTCGCGCACCAGCCGGCCGAGGTCGAAACCCGAGACCGAGCGGCCCGAACCGGTGCCGATGCCCACAGTGTTGAAGGCGATGGCGAAGGCCGGCCGGCGGGCGTGGTCCTTCAATCGCGAAGCGAGCAGGCCGACAATACCCGGATGCCAGCTGTTGTTGGCGGTGACGACGATAGCCGGGCCATTGCCGCCGGCAAGCTCTGCATCGGCCTCGGCGCGCGCCGCCGCGAGCATCTCCTGCTCCATCAACTGCCGTTCCTGGTTGAGCCGGTCGAGCGTCTCGGCAATGGTGCGCGCCTCGACCGGGTCGTCGGTCGCAAGCAGCCGGCTGCCAAGTGCGGCATCGCCGATGCGTCCGCCGGCATTGATGCGCGGCCCGATCAGATAGGCCAGATGGAAAGTGCTGATCGGCTCGCCGATGCGCGACACCCGTGCCAGCGCCGCCAGCCCTTCGTTCTTCTGCTGGCGCGCCATCTGCAGCCCTTTGACCACGAAGGCTCGGTTGACGCCGGTCAGCGGCACCACGTCACAGACTGTGGCCAAGGCGACGATATCAAGCAGCGAAAGCAGGTCCGGCGGTGTGGCATCGGCCATGCGGCCGCGCAGGATTCTCGCCGTCTGCACTAGGGCGAGGAAGACCACACCGGCGGCACAGAGATGGCCTTGCCCGGAAAGGTCGTCCTCGCGATTGGGATTGACCACGGCAATTGCCGCCGGCAAGGCACCGCCGACCTGATGGTGGTCGAGCACCACGACATCGGCCCCGGCCTCGTTGGCGGCATCGACTGAAACGGCGCTGTTGGTGCCGCAATCGACGGTGACGATCAGTGTCGCGCCGCGCGAAACCAGTTCGCGCATGGCCTCGGGATTGGGACCATAGCCCTCGAAGATGCGATCCGGGATATAGATTTCCGACGGCACCGAGAAATGCGCGAGGAACCGCTTCAGCAAGGCCGACGAGGCGGCGCCGTCGACATCATAGTCGCCGAAGATCGCCACCTTTTCCCTGGCCATTACTGCGGCGGCGATGCGGGCCGCCGCCCTGTCCATGTCGGTCAGCGATGCCGGATCCGGCAGAAGATCGCGGATCGTCGGGTCGAGAAACCGCTCGGTCTGTTCGGCGGTGACACCACGGCCGGCAAGCACCCGCGCGACGATGTCGGGCACGCCATGGCCTTGCGCGATGGCGAGCGCAATCATGTCCTGGCGTTCTGTCAGCCGATGTTCCCAGGAAACCCCTGATACCGACTGCCTGACATCGAGGAAGAGGCGTTTTTCGCCGGTCATACGCTTTGCCAACTCATCGTTGGCCGCACGACAATGCATGCCGCCCATAAGTGCGCAGCGGTTTTGAGGCCACGACCTGCATTGGCAACAATTTCAAGCGCGTCACGTTCACGCGACGCTCTATAGGCCAAAGGCGGGCAAAGCCATGCGATTCACGGGTGTGCGCCGTCCCGGAATAGGTCAAGAAAACTGCGCTTTCCGCTTTTCAGCCTGTCGCCTAAGCCATTCGTCGGCCGCATCGCCCATCGTCTTTTCCACACCGTCCTTGAGCCAGGCCATGAAAGGCCGGTCGAACATGAATGCGTTGCCGCATTCCCGGATGAGAAAGCGACGCACATTCTGGGTGTTGCGATAGGACTTTGTGATGGCGGTGGCACGCGAAATCGGATCCGCATGCCAGTCGAACGGTTTCATCGTCAAATCCCTGCAGCCATCATCGGATGCGCCCGAATGGCTAACAATTGCAAGGCGGCTTCGCAAGCGAGCGTCAGAACTTATCCAGATCCTGATGGCGGGCCTTGATCTCGCGCACCGTCCGCGACGACGAGCGCAGCACGATCGTGTGGGTGGTGATGTAATTGTGGCCGAACTTGACGCCAGCCAGCATGTTGCCGTCGGTGACACCGGTGGCCGCGAACAACACATCGCCGCGCGCCATGTCCTCCGTCCGATAGACCCGTTTCGGATTGGAAATACCCATCTTTGCCGCGCGAGCAACCTTTTCCGCCGTGTCGAGGATCAGTCTGCCCTGCATCTGGCCGCCGGTGCAGCGCAGCGCGGCAGCGGCCAGCACGCCCTCGGGTGCTCCGCCAGTGCCCAGATAAATATCGATGCCGGTTTCTTCCGGGTCCGTGGTGTGGATGACGCCGGCGACATCGCCATCGCCGATCAGCCGGATCGCGGCCCCCGTGGCGCGCACGGCATCGATCAGCTTGGCATGGCGCGGCCGGTCGAGAATGCAGGTGGTGATTTCCGATACAGCGACGCCCTTGGCCCGAGCGAGGCTGGCGATGTTCTCAGCCGCCGAGGCATCGATGTCGATGACGCCGTCCGCATAGCCCGGACCGATGGCGATCTTGTCCATGTAGACGTCGGGCGCGAACAGCAGGCTGCCCTTTTCGGCGATCGCGATGACCGCGAGTGCATTGGGCAGGTTCTTGGCGCAAATCGTCGTGCCTTCGAGCGGATCGAGCGCGATATCGACGGCCGGACCTTTGCCAGTGCCGACTTCCTCGCCGATGTAGAGCATCGGCGCCTCATCCCGTTCGCCTTCGCCGATCACCACCGTGCCCTTGATGGAAAGCCGGTTGAGCTCCTGGCGCATGGCATCCACGGCTACCTGGTCGGCCGTCTTTTCGTCGCCGCGCCCGCGCAGCCTGGCGGCCGCGACGGCGGCTCGTTCGGTGACGCGCACCAGTTCCATGGTGAGTATCCGGTCAAGGCCGGCGACGATGTTCTGGGCCACATTCATCTGGTGATTTCCTCGTTGCCAATGCGGCCCCCCGCCTGAGGCGGGCCTGTTTTGTCAAACGAGCATGACAACGGCAAGACCTGCGGAAGATTTATCGAATAGTCAGCAATATCAATCGATTAAAACGCATTTTTGAAACAAGGCCAGCCGCAATGAACCGGGCCGGCCTTGAAAGGCGAAAGTTAGACTCTTCGGCGCTAGAAAACCGCAAGATATTTGAGCAGCGAAATGATGCCGATTATGAGGACGATAACCTGCACGATCTGCCTCATCCGGCCGTCGAGCGGCAGGCGCTGAACAAGATAGAGAACGAGGATGATGACGAGGGATGTGATCAGGATGCTGATCAAGGCGGATGAAGCCACAGTGCCCTCCTTAAAAATGATGTGCTGAAACAAGGAAACGAGCCGGCAAACCCGGCCCTATCGCGCCGTGGTCAATACCAGCGGCGCGACGTATCGTTCGTCGACTGACCTATGGCAAAACCGGCCATAAAGCCGAGCAAACCGATCACGCCGACCAGGGCAGTCGTCGTACCGGGGTTTTCGCGCGCTACTTCCGAGACGGACTGAGCTTGGCTGCGCAACTGCTGTGCGGGTCGCGACGCGCGGTTCGCCGCCGTGTCGTAGAACTCGGACGCCTGTTCGCTGGCGTCATCGAGCATTTCCGCGCCCCGCGCCGAAATGCTCTTGTTGATCTTGGTGATCTCCCGGCGCAAATCGGCGATCTGCTTTTCCAGCGTCTTCTGGATGTCGTCGATATTAGGGGTGTCGGGCTTGTTGGTATCGGCCATGAAGCGGTTCCTCTGGTTGCTGACCAAGAGAACGGCGACGACACCAATTCGTTCCCGTGTGGCGGCTGTCCCCACCAGACCGGACCTCAATGCCTGCGGGATCCCTGTCCCGCAGGGGGCCTATCGGGCAAAAGCTACCCTGCCCGCTCGATGCGGATGACCTGCGGCTTGTCGGTCAGATGGCCATCCTTGGTGATGCCATCGACGGCCTTGCGCACGGCGGCCTCGGTCGTCTCGTGGGTGACGAGGATCACCGTTTTTTGTGCCGCCGCTTCGCCGTTGACCGCGTGCTGGACGATCGATTCCAGCGAAATATCGCTGTCGGCCATGCGCTTGGCTATTGCCGCGAACACACCGATGCGGTCATGCACGGTCAGCCGGATGAAGTAGCCGCCGGCATGGCTGCGCATCTGCGCCTTCTTGTAGGGTTTCAGCTCCTTCGCCGGCCGTCCGAAGACCGGACCATGCTGGAATCCTGGCCGGCTCTTGGCGATGTCGGCGATGTCGCCGATGACGGCCGAGGCGGTGGCGTTGCCGCCGGCACCGGGGCCTGATAGCAGCAGTTCGCCCAGAATGTCGGTCTCGATCGCCACCGCATTGGTGACGCCATGCACCTGCGCGATGACCGATGCGGTCGGCACCATCGTCGGATGCACGCGCTGCTCGATGCCGCTCTCGGTGCGCTGGGCGACACCCAGCAACTTGATCCGGTAGCCAAGATCGGCGGCCGCGCGGATGTCGGCCTGGGTGATGTTGGAGATGCCCTCCATGTAGATGTCATTGGCGGCGATCCTGGTGCCAAAGGCAAGGCTGGTCAGGATCGACAGCTTGTGCGCGGTGTCGTGGCCCTCGATGTCGAAGGTCGGATCGGCTTCGGCATAGCCCAGCCGCTGCGCGTCCTTCAGGCAAGCATCAAACGAGATGCCCTCGGCCTCCATGCGCGTCAGGATGTAGTTGCAGGTGCCGTTGAGGATGCCGAACACGCGGGTGACCGAATTGCCGGCCATCGCCTCGCGCATGGTCTTGATGACGGGAATGCCGCCCGCCACTGCCGCCTCGTAGTTGAGCAGCACGCCCTTCTTCTCGGCGATTTCGGCCAGCGCAACGCCATGCTTGGCCAGCAGCGCCTTGTTGGCAGTGACGACATGACGGCCGGCTTCGAGTGCCGCTTTCACCGATGAGCGCGACGGACCCTCGTCGCCGCCGATCAGTTCGACGAACACGTCGATTTCGGCGGTCTGCGCCATCTTGACCGGATCGTCGAACCACTCTGCCGAGCTGAGATCGACGCCGCGATCGCGCTTCGGGTCACGCGCCGAGATGGCGGTGACGATGACGTCGCGGCCGCACTGGCGGGTCAGTTCCACCGCCTTGTCGCGCAGCACGCGCGCCACCGACGCGCCAACGGTGCCGAGGCCGGCAATTCCAACACGCAATGCTTCAGCCATATCCGGCGACGTCCCTCAAAATTCGATCGAAATCGTCTGCGGCAAGCTTACCGATGAGCGGAGAGCGGCACGACATTGTTGGGCTGCTTGGCGCTGGTCGACAAGAAGCGCTTGATGTTGCGCGCCGCCTGCCGGATCCTGTGCTCGTTCTCGACCAGAGCGACGCGCACGAATTCGTCGCCATGCTCGCCGAAGCCAACACCCGGCGCCACGGCCACGTCGGCATGTTCGATGAGCAGCTTGGAGAATTCGAGCGAGCCGAGATGTCGGAACGGCTCCGGGATTGGCGCCCAGGCGAACATCGATGCCGCCGGTGCCGGAATGGTCCAGCCAGCGCGGCCGAAGGCATCGACCATCACGTCGCGGCGCTTGTGATAGATATCGCGCACCTCGGCGATGTCGGCGCCGTCGCCGTTGAGCGCGTGTGCCGCCGCCACCTGGATCGGCGTGAAGGCGCCGTAATCGAGGTAGGATTTCACCCGCGTCAGCGCCGAGATCAGCCGCTCGTTGCCGACGGCAAAGCCCATCCGCCAACCGGGCATGGAGAAGGTCTTCGACATGGAGGTGAATTCGACGCAAACGTCGATCGCGCCAGGCACCTGCAGCACCGAAGGCGGCGGATTGCCGTCGAAATAGATCTCCGAATAGGCAAGGTCGGACAGGATGATGATGTCGTTCTTCTTGGCGAAGGCGACCACATCCTTGTAGAAATCGAGCGAGGCGACCAGCGCCGTCGGGTTCGACGGATAGTTGAGGATCAGCGCCAGCGGCTTCGGGATCGAATGTTTGACCCCGCGCTCGAGCGCCGGGATGAAGCCGTCGTCCGGCTCCACCTGCAGCGAGCGGATGACGCCACCCGACATGATGAAGCCGAAGGCATGGATCGGATAGGTCGGGTTCGGGCACAGGATCACGTCGCCGGGCGCCGTGATCGCCTGCGCCATGTTGGCGAAGCCTTCCTTGGAGCCAAGCGTGGCCACCACTTGCGTGTCGGGGTTGAGCTTCACGCCGAAGCGCCTGCCATAGTAGGCGGCCTGGGCGCGACGCAGGCCCGGAATGCCACGCGACGAGGAATAGCGATGCGTGCGCGGGTCGCGCACGACCTCGCACAATTTGTCGACGATAGCCTTGGGCGTCGGCAGGTCCGGATTGCCCATGCCGAGGTCGATGATGTCGGCGCCACGCGATCGGGCGCTGGCCTTCAGCCGGTTGACCTGCTCGAACACGTAAGGCGGAAGCCGGCGAACCTTGTGAAATTCTTCCATGGCAGTTCCAGACAGCGAAGGGGTGTTGGGCGCGCGCTATATACTTATTTGCAGGTAGGGTCGAGGGTGGGGTCGCATTTGGCTTCGATCTGCCTCAGCGTTTCGTCGCCATGCTTCTTGGCCAGATCCGTCAGCGCCGCCTGGTTGGCGACCTTCGGGCCGCCGCCCTTTGCCGCCTGCGCATTCTCATCCGCCTTCAATTGCGCGAGCTTGGCGTTCTTCTCGGCTTCGGTGAACTGCGACGCCGCCACTTGCGGCTTGATGTTCAGGTTCGGAAAGGTGCCGGTATCCTTCGGCCCCGCACCCGCAGCGACAGGCGTCGGGCCATTCGTGTTGGTGCTCGAGCACCCGGCAATCCCGATGAGGACGATCGCCACGCCGATGCGGCAAAAACGTCCGGCACCGAAAAAAACAGTCTCGCCAATATTAATCGTCATATTGTTTCCCTGGCAGCCGAGGTAGAGCGAGATTGGCCCGGTCGGATGTCCCATGTTAATATGTCAAGAAAAGGCCTCGGGAGGAACCCCGCCAACCATGTCCAAAACACCCGATTCGGGCAAAGCGGAAGATGACGAGCCTTCGACCGTCGAGCAATATCTGGTGAAGGACCCGGAACGCTTCGCCCTGAACATGGCGCGCATGATCGAGCAGGCCGGCAAGGCAGCTTCCGCCTGGGCTGAGCCGCGCGAAAAAGGCGACGTGCGCGACCATGTCGCCGAGCCCGTTGTCGATATGGTGAAGACCTTTTCCAAGCTCAGCGAATACTGGCTTGCCGATCCGCAGCGCGCGCTGGAAGCGCAGACGCGGTTGTTCTCCGGCTATATGACGGTCTGGGCCAACGCCATTCAGCGCACCAGCAACGCCGCGCAAGACACCGAGGACGCGGTCAAGCCGGAGCGCGGGGACAAGCGCTTCCTCGACCCGGAATGGGGCCGCAATGCCTTCTTCGATTTCCTCAAGCAGGCCTATCTCGTCACCTCGCGCTGGGCGGCCGATCTGGTCGAGCACGCCGAAGGTCTGGACGAGCACACCCGCCACAAGGCCGGCTTTTACGTCAAGCAGGTGTCCAACGCCATCTCGCCGTCGAATTTCATCCTGACCAATCCGGAACTGTTCCGTGAAACCGTCGCCTCGAACGGCGAAAACCTGGTGCGCGGCATGAAGATGCTGGCCGAGGACATCGCCGCCGGCAAGGGCGACCTGAAGCTGCGGCAGGCCGACTACTCCCCCTTCGAGATCGGCAGGAACATCGCCACCACTCCCGGCAAGGTGGTCGGCCGCAGCGACGTCGCCGAAATCATCCAGTACGACCCGGCCACCGAGACGGTGCTCAAGCGGCCCCTGCTGATCTGCCCGCCATGGATCAACAAATTCTACATCCTCGATCTGAACCCGCAGAAATCCTTCATTCGCTGGGCGGTTGAACAGGGCCACACCGTGTTCGTCATCTCCTGGATCAATCCGGACGAGCGCCACGGCACCAAGAGCTGGGAAGCCTATATCCGCGAGGGTCTGCAATATGGCCTCGACACGGTCGAGAAGGCCACCGGCGAACGCGACGTCAACGCGATCGGCTATTGCGTCGGCGGCACGCTTTTGGCGGCGGCACTGGCGCTGATGGCGCAAGAGGGCGACGACCGCATAAAATCGGCTACGTTCTTCACCACGCAGGTCGACTTCACCCATGCCGGCGACCTGAAAGTGTTCGTCGACGAAGAACAGGTCGCCGCTGTGGAAAAGTCGATGAGCGAAAAAGGCTATCTCGACGGCACCAAGATGGCGACCGCCTTCAACATGCTGCGCTCAGGCGACCTGATCTGGCCCTATGTCGTCAACAACTACATGCGCGGCAAGGATCCCCTGCCCTTCGACCTGCTCTACTGGAATGCAGATTCCACCCGCATGGCGGCGGCCAATCACTCTTTCTACCTGCGCAACTGCTATCTCGAGAACAACCTTTCGCAAGGCACGATGGAACTGGCGGGCCATACGGTCTCGCTCGGCGACATCACCATCCCGGTCTACAACCTCGCCTCCAAGGAAGATCACATCGCGCCGGCGCTTTCGGTGTTCCTCGGCTCGAAATATTTCGGCGGCACAGTCGAGTATGTGATGGCCGGATCGGGCCATATCGCCGGTGTCGTCAATCCGCCGGCATCCAACAAATACCAGTATTGGACCGGGGGTATGCCGACGGGCGACTTCAGCCAGTGGATAGCCAATGCCACCGACCATCCAGGATCCTGGTGGCCGCACTGGCAAGACTGGATAGAGGCCAAGGACAACACGCGCGTGCCTGCCCGCAAACCGGGCAAGCATATGAAAACCTTGGGTGATGCTCCCGGCACCTATGTGAAAGTACGTGTGTAACGGACTGTAATGTGTGGTGAGTTGACGGACCGCCAAAAGCGGGCGAAATGGTGTCGTCAACCATCAAGCGGCCGTAATTCGGCAATCACCGCAAAAATACTTTCAGGCTTGCGGATTTGACACAGGTCTCGTTTCCGGATCGGAGACAAAGGTCACCCTGGCATCGACGCATGCGTGTGGCGCCAAGGATATACCGACCGGACATCGAGGGGGAATTTGACTTTGAAATCAGCAGGATGGAGCCTCGCAAAGGGAGAACGCCGCGCCATTGTGGCAGCGCTCTGCTCCTTGCTTCTGGCCTCCTGCACTTCGGCTGGCGACCCGACAATGTCGGTCGGAATGCCCGGTTACAATGCCACCGCATCGGACATAAACGCGGCCTCCAGCGGCAAGGCGATCGCCTCCGATTCGTCTGATATCACGACCGAGCAGACGACGGTGATGACGGCAAGCGATACGGCGCTGCCTGAAAAAGTCGCCTACGTGCCTATGTCCAAACCGGGAGCTGCCTTTCCGCTGACCACGCCGGCGGGCGCCGAAACCATCGTTGGAAACACGCCGCAATCGCTGACGCAGCAGGCACAGACCGCGCGCCAAACCGACGCGGTCGCCCAGCAGATTGCCGCGGTCGACGGCGACGTGGCGGCGCCGAAGCCCGCTGCCGTTCCGGCCATGAACAACCCGGTCTATGTGACAGCTGGCGAGATGCCGCAGGCCGAAGCACCAAAGAAGAAAGGCTTCCTCGCCTCGATGTTTGGCGCAACGCCAGCCTCGGCGACACCAGCCCCCATCATCAGCAACGCCCGGACGGGCGAGCAGCCCCCGGCGCAGGCAAAAGCGGCGCCAGCAGCGGCAAAGCCGATCATCACGCTTGCCTCGGCCAGTTCCACGGCCAAGCCGGTGCAGCTGGCTTCGCTCGGCGGCGATACCGGCCACGTCACTGGCAGCGATGCCCTGCCCGGCGTGCGCCAAACGGCCCTGTTCGAGATCAAGCGCAAGTCCGGCCTCGATGACGAAAGCGACGTCGACCTCAACGAGGATGAGGGGCCAATCGGCGGCTCCTATCAGGTTGCGTCAGCCGCCGGCATGGCCCGGTTGGCGCCCAACGGGCTGCTCAAGCAGAACGAGAGCGTCGACGTGGCCTGCCTGAAGCCGTCGCTGGTGCGTGTGCTGAAGACGATCGAAGGCCACTACGGCCGCAAGATGACGGTGACGTCAGGCTATCGCGACCCGGCCCGCAACCGGCGCGCCAACGGCGCCAAAAATTCGCTGCACATGTATTGCGCCGCCGCCGACATCCAGGTGCCCGGCGTTTCGAAATGGGAACTGGCGAGCTACATCAGAAGCATGCCCGGCCGCGGCGGCGTCGGCACCTACTGCCACACAGAATCGGTTCACGTCGACGTCGGCCCCGAGCGCGACTGGAACTGGCGCTGCCGCCGGCGCAGCGGCGGTGACGGCTAGCGCGGATCTGAGATCGGCTGGCGGCCAAGATCGTTCCGTTGGGCATCCCGAATATCGGATTGGCCGAAGCCTTCCCAACTTCATCATTCCGGAGCAGAGCGATGCGGCGTCCCCGCTAATCGTCAAGCTCGCCAACTTCGGGAAATCGTTGATTTGGCAGGCCCGGAAAAAAGTTGTCCAAGGTGGCACCTGACGGGTTGCCGGTTGCGCACAACGCCAGTATAAGCCGCTTCGTCTGAGCGCGCCCATCGTCTAGCGGTTAGGACACCGCCCTTTCACGGCGGTAACAGGGGTTCGATTCCCCTTGGGCGTACCAGAAAATTTCAACCAAATCAGCGGGTTGGGTTTTTTCCCTCGGTGTCCCCAGACACCTCCGGGTTAAAACCGGGGTAATAACGCGGGCCGCTTTCGGCGAGAATCGAGCCGCCTGCGTTGGCTGCCGGGCGACTGCCCCCGTCAGCTGCGGCTCACACGGTGCGTACGGAGGACGCCAGGAGCGACCCACGAAGCTCGCCCCCTGAATGGCGGGTTTACGACAATGAGCTATCAGATCCATAGCGGTCATTTCGTTCTTTACTCACCTGCGCTGGCTGTGAGGGACGGCTAGGCCGCAAAGTTGCCGAGAACCGCGCCTGGCCTGAAACTGCAGATGCTGGGCTAATTGCGACGGGGACGCATGACCCCAAGTCACACCCGCGCGGGGATCATCTTGCACAATCGATATTCTGATGTGAACGTGACTAGCAGGCTTGACGACGAGTCGTTAGTAGTCGATGCCGTTGTACGGGGGTGGCCGGCATGTCGACTGAAATACCAACGTATATTTCTTCAGGATCTCGTGATTGTCCTTGGGACAAGGCGGCCTTGGACATTGTGTTTTTGCATGGTTTGATTGGGGATCGCTTCACAAGCTGGAGCGACAGTGAAGATAGCTTCTGGCTCAGCTGGCTCGCCCAAGAGTTTCCGAACTGTAATGTCTACACTGCAGGTTACGATACCGAGCTGTTTCACGCGCTCTTGACCGGCCCAGGTGCATCAATCCAAGATCTTGCCATTTCACTTGCAGACAGTCTGGTCAGCAGAAAGGCCCCTGCTCCAGCACTGATGTTCGTGACCCACAGCCTCGGTGGACTGATCGTTAAACAGTTGATCCGAAAATGTAGCGACTCCGCGAACAGTACCTTCAACGATCTTGCACAATCCGTACGGGGCATTGCGTTTCTCGGAACACCCCATCAAGGCGCTCGCCTTGCCCAGTCACTCGATACAATCGTCAGAAATTTCAAGAGCAAAGTGGTCAAGCAGCTCGCCTATAGCGACGACGCACTTATCGATCTCCACGAATTTTTTCGAACTTGGGCGACTAAGCACTCAGTAATCATCAAGCCCTATTATGAAACCGAGCACACTTGGGGCTTACATGTGGTCGACAGGGTCACGGCCAACCCCAACGTCTATGGAGCGGATCCAATTGCTGTCCAAGCGGACCATATCCGGATTTGTAAGCCCACCAACCGCGACGCCCCGTTGTATGTGTCAATCTCGAAGCTGATCGCAACGCTAGCGCCGATTCGTGCTTCGAATGGTTCGCCGCCCTCCGGTGGGGGCCTCGTGGCGCCCGGTTTGGATGCGCTCGAACCTTCGACAGAAAGCACTGCGCTCGTACCGATGTCGACGTTTGGGACTTATGTTGTTGATAGAGCCGGCCTGGCCGAGTCGTTGTCCGCGAGCGCAGAGCGTGTCCTAGACCCGCGCTGCGCCATCGGTTTAGACGGAGTGGAATTAACTAGAGTAAAACGAGACGAATCAAACGGTCTCGCCGATGAAGTCCCGGTCCCCCATGGGCTCGCGACCGATATTCTTACCGATTATCAATATTATACGACGACTGCGGAGACTGATCGACGCGACCTGGCGCAGAAGCTCCTTGATGTCGGCCGAACGTATCAGGTCAACGATGCCAATCGAAAAAAAGAGCGCTTCAACATGATGCTGCGCCGAAACATAGCGCAGCCCTCTGCGGTGACCCGGTATACGAAACTAATGGCCGACGTCGAAACAAGGTTCAACCGCCACATCGCTAGACTAATACATCAAGGCGCGGACAGTGCGATGATCGATGAGGCGGTCCAGCGCGACATCGTGGGCCCATGCTCAGTCGTCCACTCGACGCTGGGGCACGAGATCTCGGCGTCGCTAGTCGACAGCGCACTCTACTATCTCGCCGGCAATTGCCACATCAGGTGGGATAATGATGCAGCTTAGGATCTGGCACGCCTCCCGGGATCCGTATCACTGCGCCTTTCGGATGCTACGAATCCTTGCGGTAAAGGCTCTGCCAATGTCGCTCGACCGGCTGCGTGTGCTGGATATGTTCCTGCTCTACCCCCCGTTGCTATACCGTATTTCCCTGCCATCGCCGGTCAAAGCGCAATTTCGCGAACTCCGGCTAGAAGCGCCGGAAAATGTCTTCGTGAGGCTGCCAGGCACCGCTTCCATTTGGCAGGATCTGCAGCTCTATCAATCAACAGCGCTGACACATCTCGGCGGACGCGGAATCCTGCGCAGCGGCGAAATCCAGCAACGGCGCGCTGATCTAAACGCAGAG
Organism: Mesorhizobium sp. M0870; assembly: GCF_040319775.1. Classification (NCBI taxonomy): domain Bacteria; kingdom Pseudomonadati; phylum Pseudomonadota; class Alphaproteobacteria; order Hyphomicrobiales; family Phyllobacteriaceae; genus Mesorhizobium; species Mesorhizobium sp. M0870. The sequence goes on along the minus strand of NZ_JAMYOI010000007.1, from coordinate 148,415 downwards.
CTGGTCCCGGAGGACCTGTGGAAGCGCGTCCAGTGGGCGAACGACCAGGAGCGCGCGCTGATGATCTTCTTGGTCGAAGGGCTCGCCCCGGTGCCAACTTCCGGCACCGACAATATCTTCAAACGGTCGGCACTGCCGGCACGGGGACCGGTACTGTGATGTCATTCCTCCGAATCGAGCGGATGCTAGTCTTCCGCGGGACAAAGGTGATGTACGACGAGCTCTTTCATCACGGCGTGAATATAATCCATGGGTCGAATGGTTCGGGAAAGAGTTCTCTTGCGGATTTCATCTTCTTCGGTCTTGGCGGCGACCTAAAGGAATGGAAACCTGTAGCAGGGCGTGCGGAAGCGGTAGTACTCCAGATCGCCACCCCAGCTGGAATTCTAACTACGAGGCGTCACGTTTCCGAATCCGCTGGTCGCCCGATGGATATATATTTCGGCGCAATGGAGGACGCACTCTCGGCGCCCGAGGACCGCTGGCAGCAGCTAGCATATCGCAGACCTGACCATGGCTACAGCTTCAGCCAAGTTCTGTTTCGCGCAATCGGTCTACCAGATGCCGTCAGTGATGGCAGCAGCAACATCACGATGCACCAGTTGCTTCGCCTTCTTTATGTCGACCAGATGACCCCCGTGCAGCGTATATTTCGTGTCGAGAACTTCGACACCTGGCAGACTAAGCAGGCGGTCGGCGAGCTTCTTGCTGGTATTGGCGGATACGAACTCTATGACCGCCAGATTGAACTACGTGAAACTACGAAGGATTACGACGCAGCTGTCACCCGCTTTCGAAGCCTTGTTAGCGTGGCAGCGGGATACGGCGAAAATATCCTTTCAGAGCATATCACGCAGGCGATTGCCAATCTTTCATCGGAGCGCACCAGGCTGCTGGCCGACATCGGGCGGCTCGTCGAGGACGCCGAGGCGCAGCCAGGCGAGGATGTAAAGTCTATACGCCGGGAAGCGGTTCGGGAGTTCAATCTCGCACGTCGCGAAGTGAACCGCTGGGAAACCAAGCTTGAGACGCTCGGGTTCGAAATTGAGGATGCCGACAGCTTTTTGCTACATGTCCAACAATCGTTGCGTGAATTCGACGATGCTGCCGGTACGTTCTTCGCGCTCGGGCATCTCGAGTTCGCGTTCTGCCCGTCTTGCTTCACCCCTGTAGCACCGAGGGAGTCCGAGCGTTGCCATCTTTGCGATGCGCCGCACCAGGATGGTGCCGAGGATTCCCGGGTCCTGGCTGTCAAGCTTGACCTTCAGATGCAGCTGAGAGAATCGATCGCTCTACAGGGGGCGCGGAAGCAAGAGAAGGCCACTGCAATTTCCTCGCTTAGGGTTGCGCGTGTCCAGCTTCGTCGTGCTGCCGCGACGATCGAACTGGCGCGCTCGGGTGGAGCCACTCATCGCGAGGCCGCAGTGTCCGAACTCAGTCGAAAGGTCGGCTTTATCGATAGCGAGTTGGAAAGTCTGCAGCGACGATTGGAAATAGCGAAACAAATTCAGGACGCTTCCGACGCAAAGGAGGACCTCAACACCAAGATCACGCGGTTGAAGGACCAAATCGCGGCAATATCCCGGCAGCAGGGCGCACGGAAGCAGATCGCCTACTCAGCTATCTCCACGCAGACGAAATCGCTTCTTGACGAAGATTTGGAAGAACACAGTGACTTCGGCGAAGTTAGTCATGTGACATTCGAATTCTCGGGTGATTGGATCGCGATTAACAACGAAAAAAATCGAGCCGGGAGTGCGAGCGGCATGGTAATTCTCAAGAATAGCTTCGCGGCCGGCATGCTATTTGCGTCGCTAAATGACAATAAATTCACTCTCCCCAGATGGATGCTATTCGACAATATTGAAGACAAAGGTATGGTCGAGGAACGGTCTTGGAATTTTCAGCGAATTCTGGTCAAGCGCTCGGCGGCTGCCAAGACTGACCACCAGATTATTTTCACGACGTCGCGGATTGCGCCCGAATTTGAAGGGAGCGCGCTTGTCGTCGGACGAAAATATACTCGAGCGGCACCTTCACTCGCGATTTAGTTTTGTATTCCCGCACATGGGATCGTCGAGAAAGTTGCCTGTCACGATGCCAGCTCTTCCACTTCCTGCGATCCCCCGGCTCCTGCACATGCTGGAAACTGCCGACTCCGGTTAATTCCGGATCACGAGCTAAATGACCACTTGTGGCGACCCGCCGATGAGGTCCTTTTCAGGCCGCTATTCCACCTGGCACTGGCTCTCGAATGCCGCGGACCTTGCCGTCCCGGTCGATGCGAGTTTCCGTTCTGGCCAGGATCATACGTTGGGCTGCCGCAATCCCCTTACGCAACACGTCAAGAGCGTCCTCGGCTTCCTTGCGATGCTGGACGTGCTCGGGGTGCAGAGCCGATCTAGCTCGATCTCTGATTACGTTGAGACCTTCGTCCTTAAGCCCGGAGAGAAAGCCGGGGGCGTGCAGAACAGCCCCAACCACCCGCCCGTCGTCTAGATGATTCAACACGAAACCAGCGGGGTTTTCCTGGGCTCGCACGTGCGCGCGAAGCTCCTGAGCGAGCGCAACTTCGGCTATCCCAGACGGGGGCTTTGGGAGGTCCACCATTCCCGTCTCGAACAGCGAAACAGCCCTGCTAACCGCGCTCTCGGCCGAGCGGAGCGGCGTGAATTCAGTAAGGTCTCTGACAGCACGGCGGCCAATTTCGGCGCGCTTCCGATAGATACCCTCGGGACTGAGGTCACTATCTTGCTCCACCCCGCGACAGTTCGCGTCAACGGCGGTGATCAGCGCGCGCACGGCGGCCACGGCCTCCTTTAGCTTCTCCCAGTGTATTGCAGTGTTTGGCCATCGGGTCGACGCCGGTGCAATACGAGCTTCGATCTCGATTTCAGTGATCTGTTTCGGCATTTGGAAATCCTCTCATTTGAAGCAAGATCAGCCGCCATGCTGATCTCGCTAACCTTGAAGAAACTCGGTCCCGGGTCACTGCATCAGCCCCCCGGCTTCATCTTCGGTCAGGTAGCGGCGCACCCATGCGCGCGGTTGCCGGTCGTCTCCTGCTTCGCGCCAGGAGATGAGCCCGCTGCCACCGTAACCGCCGATTGATCCGACGAGTACAATCGCCTTGGCCGCTGAACTCGCCATCGTCAGTGCTCCCGCGACTGCATTTGCTAGATCGTCGTGGCCGCCCGGGGGGTGATCCACGATGTCTCGGCCGTTTCGGCTGGTCCGCCGCTCCAGCCCGACCAGTTGGCTCTCCAACCGAGTGACATCGAGGAGGTCCACGCGGCGCGAATTGATCGCCGGGACTAGTGCAAGGTAGAGATCGGAGCGGTTCCGCTCGGACAGGCGGTAGTCGACACCGTAGCGACGAAACAATTCGCGCGGAAACTCGCCTCCGTAGCGGTCACCCGTGACGGAACGAATCCCATAGGAGCGGATAAGGGCCGCGAAGGTTGAGACGACAGCGTCTGGCGAGAAAGGTGGTATCGCCTCCCGGACGGCATCCAGTACGGCGTCGTCGCCCTCGGCATGCGCAATGGCCAGCGTCATGCTGTCGGCGCTACCGCCCGACGGATCGACGAAAGCGACGTACCGTCCGCGCTGCACCGGCAGCCGTTCCCGAACGCCGGGGGAGACGCAGGCCGCGACGGATTCGCGAGTGACGAGCATCTCCATGTCGGTGCGGAACTCGGCCATGTATTCGGCACGAGCGGAAGCGGCATCCCGCGTCATGGCCTCATCAATGACAGAATGCGGCACCGAGGGATTCATTTCTCGGGTCGTGGCACGCCAGACCAGCGGACCGGCCTCCCGTCCCCAGTGCAGACGGAATGCGTCCCACAGCGCACCGCGCCGGGCATATGGGCTGGAAGCGCACAACAGCATGGCACCAGGAATCGTCGCCATGCCGGGGCGGATGGCATCGAGGATGGCATAGTCGGGCTCGGCGCTGTCGTCGGTTCGCCAGAAGGCAAGCTCGTCACACAGGACAGCGGCAAACGTGTAGCCGCGCGTGGAACGGTGAGAAGCGGTGCCAACCTCGATCGTCACGGAGTTGTTCAGGTCGAAGGCCTCGGCCGTCTCGTTCTTCACCATCATAAACAGGATTGGGATGTTCGTCAGAAGGCCCCGCACGTAGCGCATGATGGTCCGAGCCTGCTTCCGGTCGGCAGCTATGACAAGGATGGTGGCGCGTTCCCCCGGCTGAAGGTGGTGACGATACTGGCGGAAGCAAGCAAGGTAGACGGCGATCAGCGCCATCACGAAACTCTTGCCGCCGCGCCGACCAACCACAAGCCAAGCCTCAGCGGACGGCTCAGTCGGCGCGTTCAAGCGCCCAGTGTGGTTCCGAAACAGAACCAACTGGTCGTCGTCCAATGGCAGGCCGAACAGCACTGCCAGATAGGTGAACCAGACACGCCAAGTCGCTGGGCGGCGAAACCACGGGCCGAAGAGATTGGGATCGGCGCACGCCTGCAGGATGTTCATGCGACCGCCTCCTGGGCGACGGCGTGAATGTACTCGTCGATCGTCGGGGTGATGTCGCGCGACCGCCGCTGAAGGTCGGTCATGTCGAGAAGACGGCGCAGTGTGTTGGCTAGACGCGAGTACAAGCTGAGCGCGTCGAGGTCGGGTCCTGTGTCCCCGGCCAGTGCGAAGACACGCTCCAGCCGCTCCATCTCAACGGTTATGGCAGCGGCGCGCCTGATGATACTCTTCTCGGCCTCGCTGCAAGCCTCGACACCGCCAAGGTCGGAGACATGCAGTGCCATCACGTCGCGCATTCGGCGGACCCAGAACGTACGACCATCGACGCCCGGAAGCAGGTCCTTGCCGTTTGTGATGCGGGTGCGATGGGTGTCCGGATACACCGGCCTAACGCCTGATGCCGGAGCCTTCGTCACTTCGGGATTCGCCTTCCGGACTGGAACCCTATGAGGCCGGCCTTGTGACTGCTGACGAGTTGCCGCAGCGCGGCGCGAAGGTCTCCGACCTCGGCCGCAAACGCGCCAACGGTCATGCAGTCGCGATAGAGGCGGACAGCGCGAGGGCGCAAAACGCGGATAAGGTCGTCGGCGCCGACACCCGATGTCTTCATCGTTGGCCCTTCGGCCGTGCGAGAGCGAATGGCCGACGACCTAAGACCTTTGCCCGGTGCCGCTCCGGGGCGAACGGAGGGGTAAATAGGCGCCATATTAACCTCCATATTTACTGACGGAGGCTAGTATAGCTTAAATATCGGATCTAAGTATTTGATTATCTTAGCTTTTGCTGGCTAACGCGGGCGCTCGTTTCCGCCGCGTAGGGGCGGAGCTATCACTCGCGCGAACGTAACAAGTTGAGAGATCGAACGTAGGTACCCGACGCGAGAAACATACCCCCGCTAAAGCTCTGGATGCCCCTCTTACGGCAGGAGGATGGCATCAATGATACACCAGTTGCAATCGATCATATTGACGATGGCCATCCATCGTGCTATTAGATGGCATCGATCTTACGAAGAGGTCGACATTAACCGGGAGGTCATGAGCTATGAGTCTTGAAATAGAGTTCGGACAATCAACCACGAGGGTTGTGGCAAGTCTCGACACGGTGGTCGCCACTGGTCTCAAGCGAGAGGCAGAAGAGCAAGGAATCGATATGAGCGAACTCATACAGCAGATTCTGGAGAAGCACGTCATGGTCAACAAACTTATCGCGGCAACGGACGCGATGCGCATGCAGTTGATGAAGAGCCTTGTTGAACGGGCCGTTGAGACCGCAAAGCGACTATGCAGGAACGGCGAGTTCGGACCCGACCTCACCGGGCGCACACTTGAGCTATGCATGTCCGACGAAAAGTGGGCATCGGACTATGAGAAGTACGTGAAAGATAGCCCCTACAAGCATGGCAACCCGCTCAAAGGCCGAATCAACATCGAATTGGGTTGGGCCATTAAAAACGGGGTGGGCGCTACCGTCGCGAAGACAGTGGATGGAAAGACAAAGAAAGTGTACGTAACCGGTGCCATCATCCAAAGTTATACCGCTTTGGTGAGCTTTGACTCGAAAATGGTGAGGGACATAGAATGACTGCAAGCTGCGAGGAAGATTTCCAACCGGTTGTTGAAATCACCAACTCTGGTCATGTGACAAAAGGTGTAGATGCATTTTCGCTCTCCCTGTTGCGCGCAGAGCGGCAAATGAGGAGACTATTCACCTACCTTGTATTCCAGTCGACAGCATTCGAACCTAAGGATGTCAAACCTCTCCGTGATGCACTCGGGGCGCAAGGGCGCATCTACTTCCGTCATTTCGAGGCCGGCATCGGCGAATTATCTGGCACGGGCATCGCCGCGCTGATCGGAACGCAGCACCAGGGGCTGCGGAACCAATTGAGCGACGCCATGGACGCCCGGAACAAGATCTTCCATGGACAACTGACCTCCGACCGCAACGACACGACGATGCTTCTCCAGCACGTCAGCCATATTCGCGACTGGTGCCGGCAACTCGCTAACGCTGCCCAGAACACGTTTGGCTACGACGGATTTCAGCGACCCTCATCGTTCAAAAAGGCTCCGCATGGTATCCAACTTTCCGACAGAGTGACCCGGCTTATCGCCAACGTGCCCGCCTACGAAGCCTATCTGGTTCGGCTCGCTCGACGGCGGCTGTAGCTACGATCACAGGGCGCGCCGACACCCCGGCGATGCTCCGCGCGGCCATCCACCAAAAACGGAAACCTGCCACCAAACAACGAGACGGAGTGTGGTGACTGCGGTGCCCGGCAACAGCAACTGAGCGGCTGAGATGATGCTTAATGGAGAATGCCCGATCTGTCGGGCCAGCGCCGATACGGGCGGCAGCTACGACATGGGGCAGGTCGATTGCGAGCGGTGTGGTCAGTACGAGGTCACCGGATCGGCAATCGAGATGATGCGCACGCGGGTCATCAATCGGATGTTTCGGGCGCGGCTCAGCCATGCAGTAAGGCGCAGAAGCGGCGACCCTTGGCCCATTATCGACTCGTCTAACTTGGACTTATGGGGCGGTGAGAAACTTCCGCCTGCCCGAGCCCAGGTCGATCACTTTCTACTTTGGATAGCGGGCCAGCTGGACGACGACCGAATGGGCTTTGTAGAAGTCGGCTGGCCTGAAAACTTGGCTGGCTTGATCGGTGCCGTGGATGGCGACGCGGTGACTCACATCCTAGACGAAGCTCTGAAGGACGACCTCGTGCGCTTTCGTTCCAACGATTTCTACGGACTGACCAGCTTGGGATGGGACGAAGTCGAGCAAGCGCTACCTGATGCGGCAAGCATGGAGCAACAGATGGCAGACACGAACAATAAGCGCATATTCATTGGCCATGGCAGATCGGCCGTCTGGCGAGACCTCAAGGACTACCTCGTCGAACGGCTCGGCCTCGAACACGACGAGTTCAACCGCGAGGCCGTTGCTGGATTGTCGAATAAGGAGCGGCTCAAGACGATGCTCGAAGATGCCGACTTCGCCTTTCTTGTGATGACCGGGGAGGACGAGACGCGTGACGGAAAGATTACCGCACGCATGAACGTCGTCCACGAGGCTGGTCTCTTTCAAGGGAAGCTTGGCTTCGAGCGCGCAATCGTTCTCGTCGAAGAAGGCTGTGAAACGTTCTCGAACATTGAAGGGCTGGGCCAGATTCGCTTTCCGAAAGGTAACATCAACGCCAAAGTCGACGAGATCAGGAAGGTGCTCGAACGAGAGGGCATCATCGTAGGCCCCATCCGCAAGCAACCCTTGCGCTGAAGGCGCCGCGCCGGCGCAGCGCCCCGCAGGCGCGTGCGGCGCGCGCCCCGAGGTAAGTACCGACCGCCACCGCCGGCGAGCCCTGCGGTCCGCCAGCGGCCCCAGCAGCGGATGCCGGGGGGCCACAGCGCAGCGGGCGCTCCCGGGGGGCGAGAAAAGCCACTATTACGCGTACACCCGCCCGTATAGCCGCGCGCGGCGGTAACCGCTTTGACGGCTTTAGGTCCTTTACGCGCACACGTAACGGAGGGCCACCGAGGGTAGCCGGCAAAGCCGACCATGGCATGGAAATACTTTGCTCGGCTTTTCAGCGCGACCATTAGATCGGCTCCCCCGGGATGGGTGGAAGGTCCTCGTGCCGAAACGGGTCGATGCTCTCGAATAGATCGCTCCTTATCCACCGAACCTCAGTGGTCACCCCCTTCAGCTTCTTGGTCGTCTTCCCGTGGTCGACGCCTTCGCGGCCAATCTCGGTCAGAAGCCTGCCGAGGACCTGGCGCTTTGTACTCCTGAACGGGCCGGAGTCCTTTCTGTCGAGAAACCGGTGAAAGTCCTCAAAGCGAAAGTAGATGCGCCTATCGTCGTCTACCTGGGCGGGCCTACCCAGCATGAGGTCCTCGACGCTATCGCCGCGATGCCTGTGCATGCAGAACTCGCGCAGCGCGCCGCCGAACATGCCCTGGACGGTTTCGTCGGGTGGAATCTCCCGCTCCTCCGCAACCACGAGGGCAGCTGCGATCTGATCATTCCACGCGTCGGCCTTCATCTGGCGAAAGGACGTCCGCAGCTTGTCGGCGCATCGCATGTTGAAGGTCCAGTAGTGCATTGCCTCCTTGACCGGAAGCGTGACGGTGCCGTGCCCGGTCAGCGTGATCTCCCACAGGGTTTCCTCGCCGCCTCGCCAGATGACGATGCTTTCAACGATCGGATATCGATTGTCATCGTCGTCGGGAGGTGGCTCCTTCTTCCCGTCTTCGATGCCCCTTTTGATGTGACCGCTGGCCTCGCCGTACGGCAGAGGATCGGCGCTGCCAGCGGTCGCCGACTGCAGAAGCGCGCTCCACACAGCGTCTTCGTCGATCCAACCCGCGCTGATCATTTTCCCCATGTCCTTGGCGCGTCCGTAGAGCAGCTTCGCTCGGCCACCCTCTCGCTTGCTGGCAAGCTCGGCCGAGTACCTTCCGAGATCGCGAGCTGCCCTCCCAACTTTCCCCTCACCGGTACTAGCGCGATCGGTGCGGCGGGTGGGCTTTGATAGACGACCGAAATCTTCGGCAGACATCCAGGATCGCTCAGCCGCGTACAGGAACTCCGCGAGCGACATGGCGAGGCCGCCCTTCTTCACGGCATAGCGGTCCGTCTGGTCGCCCCCGAAGTATGGCATGTTGAGCCAATTCCCCTCGCCGCTGGCCGGGGGGTAGACCTCCGTGTCAGCTGGCAAATCCAGCCACACTGCCATCGCCCTCAAGGTCTCATTCACCGTTGCCTGAGATGACCATTCGCTCAGAAACAGAAACAGGTGCGCGCCGCCCGACTTCGAGCGGCAAGCGACGAGAGGAAGTCGCTCAGCCTCGATCCGCGCGACGAGGGCGGCGTGGCTCACTCCGTATGTGTCGACATCGACGACGCCCCACCGACACTTGCCGTCCTCGCGTGGCGGCCTCACGCCAAGCGGGGCCTTCCCATCCAGGTGACGCTGCCAGTGGTCGATCGTGGGTGGCCCCGGCACGTCGCGCGGTCCCTGCCCTTTCTCGTCCTTCATCTCCATCTTGTCGCCGACGAGGTGGAGGCGCGCCGGATCGTAGGTGCCGTGGCGGCCCTGTGCGCCGGCGAACAAGTCGAGCAGACGCTCGGCCGTGTCGCCGTTGGCCTTGCCCGATGGCAGTGCCGAATCGGCGTTCACCTTTACTCATCCCCCGGTTGCTGCTCGGCCTCGTTTGCTGCCGTCTGACAGAGAGCCAGGAGCAGTTGATAGGCCCACCTGCTCGATTCCACATGGGCAAACACGGTCAGCAGACGCTCCATGCAACGGCCGTGGAATTTCCGGTACCGTAGAATCTCCTTCGCCGGTAGGGTCATCGTGCCTGCATCGGCGAGGCTAATTCTCCAAATGGCGTTCCGACCAATTCGCTGGGTGCTCAGACGCTCGATTTCCGGGGGGAAGACGTTCATCTGCATGTCAGCGCCCAGCGGAAAGAGCATACATCGAGCGCGCCTTCAGCTTGGCACGCTGAACGGCGTTTGACTCTTCGTCCTCGGCGTCGGCGATCCAGTCGCGGATGGCTTCGGCGCTGATGCGCACGACTGAGCCTACCAGGCGAATCTCACGTGGGGCGCACCCCTCGGCGCGCATTTTGTAATAGGTCGGAGTCGAGATACCGAAGCGTCGGCAGAACTCGGGGATGGAGTAACCATCGCGATCCGCCTCATCCTTTGTGGATGTCGAATTCATAGCTAAGCTTCTCCTATACCTACTATAAGCTTAGGCTAGCCCGCAACTACTGAAAGTTATAGCCCCGCGCGCTCAGAGCGCGGGGCTTTTATTTGCCGATCTGCACCGCATTTCAATATCGGGCCTTTCAGCTTTGCGGGAGTGCATGAAAAAGAAAATCGTTTGTCTGGGCTGCCGCGTCACTCCCCGCCAGCTGAGTGCGCGGCTGTTTCTTCCTCGCCTTCTTCGATTAAGCGGGAACGACGAACGTCATCGAGAATTATGGACATGCGGCCTCGTCTGCTTTCCTGCTCGTCTGTCTTTGCCTTCCCCTTCTTACTCTCGTTAAGGCGGGGTTTGCGCTTGGCGCCATCGTTCTCGCAGGCTGAGCGCACGAGCTTCTTCATGGTGGGAAGATATTTTTGCGCAAATGCCGCGAAGTCCGTGATCTCGGATGGGCGGACGAAGCCCCCCTCCTCCATACACAGGTCGAGCGCGACCAGATCGTAGGCCTTTTCCCTGAACTCCTTCGGCAACAAGATGGCTCGCCCGGCTGCCTTCACTGCTATAACAATATCGCGGTCGCCGTAGTGGTGCCTCAGCAGTTCGCGGTACATGCGCATGTGCCGTTTGGTGTCGTCCCGGTCGAGCGAGTAGGGAACCTTCCCGTTGTCGTGAAGAACGTTAGCCTCGATCAGCCGGGCTATAACGCGGCGAAAGTCACGGGACACCCATTTGGTCGCGAGTTGGTCCATGATTGGCCACCATGAGTCCCTCTCTTTTCTAGCTCGGCGGTGCGCGCTGCCGGTCACGGCGCGGCGTTCGGCGACGGTCAGGGCGAGGCGGTTTTCTGAGGAGGGGCGCTTTGCCGGGAAGGTACCGATTGCCCCCGATGCGTTGCTTGCGTCGGCTGCTGGCGCTTCGCCGAGCTCGACCTCATTTTGGCCCATTCTACTCTGAGCCTCCAAGAAGTCGGCATCGCCGCGCCAGTCGGCCCACTCCCACAGCACTTCGATAGGCGCGTGGAAATCGGGGCGGCTTATGTTCATGCTGCCCCCCTGTTAATCGGTTTGATGGATACGACGTTACTGGGGGTCACGAAGCCGAAACGCGGCCCGCTGGTGCGGATCGCCTCGTCGCGATAATCCTCGGTCAAATGGCCGTAGTGTTTCTCTACCATACGGGTATCCGTGTGGCCTAGGTTCTCGGCCACGATCATCAGCGGCATACCGTTCATGACGGCGAGCGACGCCCAGGTATGACGCAGTTGATGGAAACCAACCGCCGGCACGATCATCGCAGCCGCACAGGCATCTCGCATCGGCCGCGCCTGATGCGACTTCGCCCAGGCTGAGCCGTCGGCGTGGCTGAACATCAGCGCGTCGGCGGAGCGTCCGCTCGTTAGCGCCCGGAAGAACGTTGCTGCCTCGTCGGTCAGGCGCACATCGCGCGGCTTGCCGCTCTTGGATTCGCGAACCACGATCCGCCCGCGCTGGAAGTCACCGACCAGTAGACGGCAGAGTTCACCATAACGGCACCCGGTCAGGAGCGCGCCGTGCGCAACGTCGCGAAAGCCGCTGGCGGCGTTCGCCGCGTTTATCAGGCGCTGGGCCTCGGCGACGGACAAGTAGCCGGGTCGGGCCACGTCTACTTTGTCGAAGGGCTTCAGCCGCCGCCACGCCAAGTCGTCGTTCACCCGCCCGTGCTCGAACGCGCGGTTCAGCGCGGCCTTGAGCACGGTGACGGTCCGATTGACCGTTGCTCGACGAGCGCGGGCCTCGCCTGGCGTGGCCGGGGCCGGCCGATAGCGCTGGTCCTTGCCCTTGCGGGAGCGCAGGCGGGCCGGCGCGGCCGCGAGCGCGTCCCGCCACTGGACCAGGCAGTCGGTAGTCAGATCCCCAACCTTCAGGCCGCCAAGCTGCGGCATGATGAAATTGTCGGCGCGCCGCTCGGCATCGCGGCCGGTTCGCCGTTCGGCCTTCAGGAACGCTACGTAGTCCTCAACCACGTCGCGCACTGTCGGATGCCGGGGGAACGTGCCGGCCTTTGCCCGCGACGCCGCGATCGCCCAGTCGTGCGCCATCCGCTGTGCGTCGGCGTAGGACAGCACCGTAACGCCGTCAGCCTCCCGATAGTCGTCGGCAAGGCCCATCGTCTCCTTCTGGTAGGGGTTCTTGCCCTTCTCAACCGCCCCTAGGTAGCGTCTGACCAGCCACTTGCCCGGTGCGTCGGCGCGCCTCTTGCGGTATCCCAGATGAAGCTCGCCCGGCACCAGCGTTCGCCAGTACGGATCGTCCCCCTTCGGCAGCCTCGACCGCGCCGCCCTCGTCTCAAGTTTAGCGTCCCTGACAGTTCTCGCCACTTACCTGATCTCCAGCATCCCCGGCCAATCGGGTTAAAAATCAGGTTAATATGCCAGGGGGCTCCCGCGCTAGCCCCCGCTACTCGCCGGCGCCGAAAAAATATTAACATCAGTGATTTAATTCGGTTTGCCGGAGCTAGCCGGGGCTAACAAAGGTGTCGAAACGCGGCCCTTTCACGGCGGTAACAGGGGTTCGATTCCCCTTGGGCGTACCAGATCTTTCAACGACTTAGCCGAATCTGTACCCCATTCGTCACATAAGCGTCGAATAAGCGCAGCGAATTTCAGCGGACGTTCGCGCACAAACCGAATCAACGTGACTGAGAAAAGCCCGCCACCGTGAGGTAGCGGGCCAAACGCGACAGTTCAGGCTGCGCCGCCTTCCGAAGCGTTGACCGCCTCTTCCAATACTTCTTCCGGTAGGAACGACCAGAGCAGCGCGTCAATGTCCTCATGCTTGGTCCGCGAATATGTCGGGTGCGAGCAGATCGAAGTTGGCTTGGTGGACTGGATAACCAGCAAGTAGCAACAAGGAAACCTTTTTCGGGGTTAGGAATTAAGGCCATATGGCCCGCTTCTTCTTTGATCTAACGGACGATGGCGAAGTGTTTCCCGACCCTGAAGGCACCGAGCTTAAAAGCCGGAAAGCCGCTGAAGATGAGGCAGCAACAGCGTTACTCGAAATAGCCAAAGACCAGATGCCGGAAACTTTCAGGAAAGTTGCCATCCGTGTCCGCGACCACACCAGCAAGCCGCTATTCACCGTGAAGGTCACGTTCGAGTGGGTGCGTGAACTGCCCGATGGATGAGGACATCGCCTTAGAGCTATTCATTATGGCGGCGCACCGACGCCAGCGACATGCGGTCGCTGAGGCAGACAACATGCTTTCGGCCATCGCGGAGACGCGCCGCACAATCGCAGAGTCGCGCAAGCTGCTAGAAGGACTAACCGACACGTCAGGCCTTAAGTGGGTAGCACCGGCCCAGTAGTGTTCCACCGGATGAACTCGACTTCCCTTCCGGTCACATCCCGCACGGCTTTCAAAAGCACCTCATGTAAGACGCGTGTCTGTCTGTAGTGGTCGCAGAGCGGCGATATGAACGGCTTGACGATGCTCAGGTGCAGCGCTTCCGCTGCCACCAGAAAGCGCTCGATTCAACCTGTGATAACTGCTTGGAAGGTTTCGATCGGGCCATTTGTGCGAACTCCGTTTGAGGGGATCGCCGCAACGGAAGGATTATATTCCTCATCGCCATCGGGCTGGCAAGCGACCGTAGTCGGCCCGATCAAGCAGCCGAGCATCGAGCGCGAGCATCAGCGGCTAAAGCGACCTAGCACCCGGATCGACCTTTCTTGATTTGTGAAGCCTTGGCTTCGGCAGCAAGGCGTTGTTCTCGAAGTCGGGCAGTTTTTGTATCTCGCGCCTCTCTCTCGGCCGCGTTAGCAATCTTTGCCTCACGGTCTGCGCGCTCCAACCGGTCTTTGTCGACGCTCCGCTGGGACAGTTTGGCCTCCTGCAGAAGAACCTTCAATTTACAGTTTGCTAAAATGTTCCCATCAATTTTGTCGCCCTGAGGGAGCAGTGACGGCCTTCCGATGTTCTGCTCCGCCAGGGAAACCGAGCGCGATCCAAACCTCCTTTTCGGAGCGTGTTCCAGTGGGTCCGCCCCCACTGGCGGGCAGAGGCGGACCCGGCCGGGGCTTGGAGCCTCGGCCCGGCAGCGGGGGACGCTGCCGCCATTTCCAACCCGCCTCGACATATCAGGTTCCGCTAATACATAAAAAAGCCCCCACCGTTCGGCAGCGGGCCAAACCTTGGATGGAAATCAGATCACCAGCAGGGTTCGAACATTGGCCAATTCACCGGTCCTGTCCCGTGCCACTGAATGACGAAGCATCCTTATGGGCCGGAACTTTGATGCAATAGCGAAGTTCGAGAGGAGATATTTTCGCAGCAGGCACGCAATGAACGGGATCGTAAACGACATCCTGGCCGAGGTGGCAGAGATACTTCCGTCGCTATCACCGGACGAAAAAGATTTGCTGCCGAAACTGCCAGTCGACGCGCCCAATTTTCCCAACGACCTGGAACCGGTGATTCGAGCGGAGAGGCCACCCCCGGAGCAGAAAGCAGAAACCGCAGACCGTCACTGCGACGGGAAGCCGCCTCAAGGCGAAGCCTGATGTCGGACGACGGGCGGAACCGAGTTCGGGAAGGCGCGTTGCTCACCAGCGCCACGTCACGAAAGGCCGGAGCAATGGCGGACAATCTATCTCGCAGGCAAGAACAGCGTGGCACGCGAAGACTCATGGCGTGGGGCGTGGCGGTTATCGCCGTCCTTTTTCTAGGCCTGATAGCATTCTTTGTACTCACGCCTTTATCGAACGGCTCTTGGCAGACGGCACCGTTCAAGCGTGCTCCTGAGCAAAACCAGGGCGGTAATGCGCCAGCGGACACGTCACCCAGCCCAGGCGTGAAAAAAGACCCTCAGGAAAATACTGAAATGCCCGAGCAGCAGTAGTGGGGTTGGGAACAAATCCGCACCGGTCTGGAAAACTTTTTTCGGGCTGCCGGGCGATTTTAACAAAGAACCCGCCCGCCGACCTTTCCCGCGCGGACCTTCTGGTAATGCTCCTACGAGCGGCCCTGATGCTCCGAAACGTAACCCAGCGCTTGACCCGAGGGTCCAAGAGCCCCTGTCGGGCGTGGCGGAAGAAATGGGGCTCAGGAGGGCGGACCATCCGAACGATAGTGGGCGATTGGCTGTCGCTAATGCGTATCTGCCGGTTCCGCATGCATTGGACGAGGACAGCACTGTGGAAGGAAACGCATGATCAACGCACCATGAGCGCGAGTGACCCTGAGATTGACTGTCAGGAGGCGATGGGCCGGCTTTCAGGTCATCGTGGGCTGAATGCTGGAGGGCCGATATCCCGCACGAGCGCCGCCCGTGACATCAAGCGGCGGCTCGGCGAGGAAAGCGACGTAGAAGGCATAGGCATGATCATGGTGCTTACATTCGTCGCGACCAGGCACCCACCTCATATCGGCCGACCACCACGCTTGCGCTTGCATAAACCTCTGCGCGAATTCGATCTTGAAGCGTCTCGGGACCGAGTTCTGAAGCTGTGATAACGCCCATCTGCTCCATGACCGGAGCCATGATCGCTGCGAGATCGGAGATCAGATCAATGCCGCTCAGACTGTCTGATCCACCTCCGGCTAGAGCACTTACCGCCATGCTAGGGGCCGGCAGCCCGGCTTTGAGGAAGGTCGAATGGAGTTGCAGGCCCATGTTTGGGTTGGTCCCTACCCGACGAAATGTCTCAACGATACATCGAAAGCAGTTGTCGTAGGTCGGGACGGAGGGAAATGAGGCAGCGCCGGTCCAATCGACTTCGTGGAATACTATCACGCCGCCGGGAGCAAGATGCCGCGCAACGCCCCTCAACATTTCGACGGGATCGGGCGAGAACATTAATACGTATCGGCCCACGATAGCGTCGAACGATACATCGAAAGTGAAGGTGGCAGGATCACATTGGTGGAAGATTACATTCTCCAAACCACGTTGCGCGGCTCTCGCCCGAGCAGCGTCAAGAGCCTCCGCCGACCTGTCAGAGCCGATGACAAGACCTGTGGGTCCGACAACATCAGCCGCGAGAAAGGCGACATCCCCGGCGCCGCTCCCCACGTCAAGGACATGCATTCCCGCTCGGAGACCAGCTCGCCGCAGGTAATTCCGTGTCATCGGGTCAACCAATGTCGCCTGCGTCGCAAGCCTTTTCAGTTCTCTTTCCGAATGCCCCAGTTCGTATTCGTGCTGACGTTCGCTTGTCATACTGGTGTCCCCCCGGATGAAAAAGCACAACAAGTTAGAGCTCGAATGCAGGCCCTTGGCGCACTCTAAAGCCGAGCGGCTCATCTGCACTTTAGAGATGTCTAACATAAATGGCGGCTGAAAGGGTGTCTAGGCGCATCCTCATTGGACCTCCCAGAAGTCCTTCAGCGAGGCGAACCCGGCTTGGCGGCCTAGCACGACAGGCTTTTCGAAAGCGGCTACATCCTGAGAATCGACCGCTATGCATCAACCTGGGACAGTCCAAAGGCAGGTCAGCAGCCTTCCGTGGTCTTTTTCATCTGACCAGGAGCAGCCGAGTTAGCATCGGTGTCCTGTTGACCTGGGGCGGCCTGCTTGGCGCTGCCAGTTTGTTGACCCGGAGCGCAGTCCTTGGCGGAGTTCGAGTTCGTTCCACTCGTGGTGGTCGAATCCGTGCCCTGATCGGTCGTAGTGCTCGGCATGGTCTTGGTTGTCGAGGTCGACGATCCGCCTGTGGTCGTGTCGGTCGATTGCGCAAATGCGAGGCCAGTTGACAGTGCCATAATGGCTGAAGCGAAAAGAACCTGTTTCATGATCAACTCCATTTCGGAATGTCCCTTTGGTACCGAACTTCGCTGCGGCACGACGGTTCCAAGAAAAATGGGCAATCCAGAGGTCCGCACCTGGGATTGCCCTATGGCCCGCCACTGGGAAGCTCTCTGCCGTTATCTTCAACGAAGACCTGTCTTCCGCGATCACACCATAGGCTAACGCGGTCACACGGGTCATAATCCTGCTACAAAGTGGTCGATTCCTCAGGGATGTAGCCGCTCCAAGAGCCCGCCGCAGGTCGCCCCCGTGGCGGGCTTTTCAATTGCACGGTCGAGTTGGGTTCTCGGCACTGCGATGATGAGAAAGCCCCGCAGTGGTGGTAAGCCCGTATTTATTGCCTGGTTTCCCGGCTTTAAACAGCTGACTTCGCGGTGTGCGGATTCGGGCAAAAGCCGGATTCTGCCTGATGAAGGCGGAGCCGAGTCACCACTGTCAAACAGTGGGTGTTGCGATCCCCTCAAGCGCAATTATCCTGGTGTTGGCGCAACGCTTACGGATTTCGATAAGGCGCGCGTATTCCGGCGAATTGTACCAGCCCATCAATGACGTCATGTCGGGAAATTCGATAATTACCAAACGGTGTGGCTCCCAATCACCTTCCAAAACCTTGGTCGCACCGCCACGACCTAGATATTTCCCACCATAACGCTCCTCGGTGGCCGGCACATCCCGCCGGTATTCCTCGAACACGGCAGCGTCCTTTATGTCTACATCCGCGATCAGATAGGCGGCCATTTGCGCATCCTTCTTCTCAACGGCGCCCGACCCTTGCGTTCCACTCCCAGGGGGCGGCGCCCGTCGGTCAAGACGACTCTCTTCAGCGCTTCAACCGGCATTCGCCATGCGAAGTCAAAAGCCTGTTACAATCCACGGGTTGGAGTCGTATCCGAGGCGCGGCTCTGCCTTTGCGCCGCTATCTTGCGATTTGGCGGTTCCGGTGACACCGCAGTCCAGATTTGGAACGGGCTTCTTGGCTGACGGGTTGGTGGAACACAAGGCGGCGGCATCACTGACCGCCACCTTCTTTTCCTTGGCATCAGCGACACCAGTCGCAGCGAAAACCACAGCCGCGCAAAATACAGCCACTCTCATTGGAACCCCCTTTATTGCACCCGATAGATGGTCCGACATGACGTAACGTCATCTCAATATTAGCACTAATGAATATATTATCTAGCCCCTTGCCATCAAAAGCAGGCTGAGAGCCAGGCTTGCAGCGCGACCGCCAAAACCGGTGCCGATCTGGACACCAGCCGGCATGAGTCGCATTCTGCTCGTGGGGAAGGATGTGGATCGACAAAACACAGGGGCTGATCAGGCCAAACGCTAGCGGGACCGGACCCTGCGCGGCCGCCGGAGGC
This sequence comes from Mesorhizobium sp. M0870, assembly GCF_040319775.1. NCBI lineage: Bacteria > Pseudomonadati > Pseudomonadota > Alphaproteobacteria > Hyphomicrobiales > Phyllobacteriaceae > Mesorhizobium > Mesorhizobium sp. M0870. Next base: position 130,045 of record NZ_JAMYOI010000007.1, on the reverse strand, counting down.
GTCTGTCGCATAACGTCGTGTCGTGGGCGCTGATCCTGATGGCGATAACCATTCTCGGTGGTCTAATCGCGCTCAAGGCGTACAAGTAAGCAGAGCCCCAGCACGCGAAGCTATCAGGCCACAGCCTAGCCGCTGCCAAGCAGCGGCACGGTAACGGTTGTCGCGTAGTTGATGGGGAAGGAACTGAAGTAGGGAAAGTCGATGACGAAGGCATAGGCCGCGGTCAGATGCGCCATGCGGAAGCCGCCGCTCACCGGGTCGATGGCGATGGTGACGTTCACGTCCTTAAACCCCAAGGCCTGCAATTTCTGCGTGGCGATCGATTGAATGTCGGCCTGGGTCAGCGTGTTCTTAAGCTGCAGCGAGCGCGCTGACGTCTCCAGCGTATAGCGAACACTGGAGACCGAGTGCATCGACCAGCCAAAAGCGAAGATCCCGAACAGCAGCATGACGAGGAAGGGGGCGATTAGCGCGAACTCCAGCCCGGCCCCGCCCGATCGATCCTGCCGGAACGCGCTTACCCTAGCGGACACGGATCATCTCCTGGTGACCGATTACAGTGGAAGTGGCAAATGGGCCGAAGGCAATTGGCGGCACCCAGGTGCCCGATGCCTGTATCTGGACATAGACCGCCGGCACCTTCGGCCCACTGCACATGGTGGACACGTCGACCACCGTCGCCCCGCACATACGGATGCGGCTTAGCGTGACCTGACCGTCCTCCGGCCGATTTTCCCAGCTCGCAATGGCAAGAGCTTGGGTCGCCGCATCATCGGTCGATCCGCTCATGACCAGGTTCGCGGCGGTCTTCACACCGGCGCGCATCGACAGTGAACTCGTTACGTAGGACCAGCCGTCCAGAATACCAAGCAGCACCAGGCACAGAATGGGCAGCACCATCGCGAACTCGACCGCCGCAACGCCCGAATCATCGCCAAGGTTCGGCATCGATCGGCGCCCCACGGGGCTACTCGGAAAGTGCCACGGACCGCGCGGCTGGAATGTTGGGCACTCCGAGGCTTGAGCAATCCTGATTGATGGTTGAATTACCGGACCATTGAATCGTATTGGCGACGACCCTGGTGCAGCCGCCCTTGCCCGAGAAGTTGCCAAGATAGTTCACTTGCTGCTTGGGGAAATAGATCGCCCCGGTCAAAAGCGAGTCCGCCGTGCCGTTGAATGTGCTGGATGCACTCATGCCGGTCCTGTCGCCGTAGAACAGAACGCCTGAGTAGGTGCCCGAAGTCGCCGCGCTGAGGTTCACGGACGCATTGCCATTCATGCTGACAGTCGAGCTGCCCGACATGAAGATGGTCACCCCGCTGCCAGTGATGGCCGCATTGGCGTTTATCTTGAAACTGCCCTGGACGACATAGACGCCGGGCGAAAGCGTGACATTGCCCTTTAGGTTCATGCCGCTGCAATAGGTGCCTGGACCGAGCGTCGCCTTGTTGTCGTTCTGGCAGGTGGTCCCGGCCACCGGGGCCGGCAGGTCGACAAAGGGATCGCCGGCAGGCAGTGCCTGGGTGATCGGGGCCGCGCAGACGGTCCTGACGGGATTGCTGAGAGAGACACCGCCCGCCGATATCAGGCAATCGGCCTGCAGACCGGCCGAGCCCTGAAGCTTGATGGCGTCCGAGGCGATCGAATTGGACATGACCGAGCAGCCGCTGAGCTTAACGCTGGTACTGCCGGAAAACAGCACTGCCTGCGAAGCGGATGGATCGAGCGCGAGCATGCAGGCACTCGAGGCATCGGTAATGACGGCCACCGCCCTCGCCTGTTCGGGAACCTTTTCCTGTGTAAAGATCAGGGTGAACATCCGGTCGAGCTTCTGGCCTACGATCACCTCGACCGCTTTTTTTGCCGTATTCGGTCCGGACGCTGGGGGCGTATTGACGACGATCGTGCCCGAGCCCAGTCCGTTCGACGCCGCGGACTGGGTCGCGGCCGCGACGATCGTCGGCTTGTCGGAACCCGAGATCTGTTCGAGCGCACCGGCATAAGCGGCTGCATCGGCCGTCGCCTGCAATCTCAGGCTGTTGTAGTACCAATAGGAGGTCTCGACGCCGAAGCCCGCAGCGCCGACAACGACCGGCAAGGTCAAGGCAAAAATCGTAGCGACATTCGCGCCCGTGCTGCGGCGCATGGCGTCCATTACAAGCCGAACACGGGTGAAGCTACTCAAGGCCATGGTTTAAATTAGAAAGCACGCATAGATGAACGAATGGCTAAAAAGTTCGTTGCATTTTTGAGCAGTGGTCCATTGGCTTCAAAAAAGAAGTGTTTCGCTGGCTGACCAACGCGCAAGCGCATCGATGTCTCAGAGTGGGCCGCCCCTCAAGGCCGGCGGGAAATTGCCGGATTCGCAGCCGAGACCGCGCGAACAACGACCGGGTCTCCGAAAAACACACCGGAGTAAGCGTATTTACAAATTACTGATGCATGTGTGGAGGATGGAGGTTCAGGATTTGCTTCAAGCGGAAAGAATTGGCATCGACTCCGCGACCGTATCAGCCAACATCTCTCGCTGCACGGCCAGGAAAAACCTGCGCACTTCATCGCTGGCTGCCGTTCTGTCCCTGCCGGATCCGACCACAAGATCGAGCAACTCCGACGCTTTGGCCCTCCAGAAGGAGGTGGCGGTCTCGCCATGCAGATTGCCGAGCTTGGCAGCAACCTCTCGAACCAAGAATACCTGACGGTCGATCGGGAATGCACGAACTTTTTCTGGAGACATCTTCCGAACCATGAGACTGATGCAACGAATCAACCACTGCCAACAAGCAATGGCATAGCCGGGAAGATGGAAACGGAAGCTTAACGGCGCCGACGATGGTGCATCCTGGTGCAGTCATCGCGGACGAGACCCGCGCAGGCGCGTGCGAGATCCTCATGGGCGTTCAACCGCGTTCGTTGGCGTGCCAATCGAGCCAGGCGAAACGGGCGACGGCCTTACGCCTGGAACGCCCTCGCCTCACCGCCGCGCTTGCGCGGCGTCATCATATCCCTGGCCATCAGTCCGCTCGCCCGGCAAAACGCCATGAAGGCCCGGCACGCATCCTCGGTCTTGACCACGTCCACCGTAGCGCCAAAGCAGGCGTTGAACGCCTTCTGATAGATCGGGCCCTGACGGCGCACAGGCCAGTCCTGGAGAAAGTCGAGCGCCTGTTCGACGCCGTAAATCTCCTCGACTGGCAGGCCGGGCGCGGGTGCGATGCGCACCGGCACCTCGAATTGCAGTCTGTCCATTTCCTATCTCCCGAACTGGCGTCACCGAGGCAACGCCATTCGTCGTCAAAAGTTGCTTTGCCGGGCTTTTGGTCCAGAAATGTGTCGTCACTTGGGTCGCTGGACCGCCACGTCGCCCAAAACAATCACGCACCGATGATATGCCTTGGGCGACACGTGCTCACTGGTTCGCCAGATCTGTCTCCGCGCCGAAGGCCATGCGAATGGCGGCAATCTGGACGGAGAGGAACGTGGCAGCCGAGGCCGCGCGCGACAGGGTTTTGAATGTCTTGATGCGTTGTTGCATTGAAATGATCCGGAAAAAGACGCGCCGCGCGACCGCTGCGCGGCCGACAGCCGCCGCACGATCACGACGCAAACAGGAATAACGATGAGGTGAAGGGTACGGTTCTGGACCGCTCAGGCCGTGATGGTCGGCGGTGCGCGCGGCTGGTTGGTGCGCGCCCCGGGAACCGAGGCGGCCCCATATCCCGAAACCATCGCTCTTTGCGATGTTCCTTCGGCCCAAAGAAAAACAGCGTCAGGGACCGGAAGCGCGGGATGGCCGCCGGCGAACTTGACCAGGAGCGGACGGCCGGCACGAACTTCCAGCGCTTGCGCCTTGCCGGTGACACGCAGCAGCGCCGCCACCTCGCCCGACCGCTCGACACCGACACTGGCACCGCTTGGCGCAGACCCCGCAAAGGCTGACGCCGCCGGCAGGCCGAAGCACAGCATCGCCAGCAGCACCATGCGCATCAGGCATGAGCACGCTGCCGTCAGCGGCGCTTCAGGCCATCCGGTTTGCCTGGCCGCCCCGAAGGGACGCGATCTCGAAAACATCACCCGCCCTAACGCACCACGGCCGGAAAGGGAAGCAAACCGGGCAAAAACCGGTAAGACATCGCCGATGCGAGGCAAATATCCGGAAGCGCGCGGCTGCATCAAACAGTTCTTCCTTGAACCTTTTGCCCTCAAGTGCCAAATCTGGGGAAATTTTCACGCTGGCTCTCCTGCAGAGCCCTACCCGCTACACGGACAGAATGGTCACCTATCTCGACGCCGCCACGGCCCCGCTCAGAAATACCGGCCAGATCCGCCTCTATGGCGAGGACGGCTTTGCCGGCATGCGCAAGGCATGCGATCTCACCGCACGCTGCCTCGACGAGTTGGTGCCGATGGTCCAGCCCGGCGTCACCACCGAAGCAATAGACCGCTTCGTCTTCGAATTCGGCATGGACCACGGCGCGCTGCCGGCGACGCTCAACTATCGCGGCTACACGAAATCGTCCTGCACCTCGATCAACCATGTCGTCTGCCATGGCATTCCCGACAACAAGCCGCTCAAGGATGGCGACATCGTCAACATCGACGTCACCTACATCCTCGACGGCTGGCACGGCGATTCTTCGCGCATGTATCCGGTCGGCACGATCAAGCGCGCCGCCGAGCGCCTGCTCGAAGTCACTCATGAATGCCTGATGCGCGGCATTGCGGCGGTCAGGCCGGGAGCCCGCACCGGCGCCATCGGCGCCGCCATCCAGACCTTTGCCGAAGGCGAGCGCTGCTCGGTGGTGCGCGACTTCTGCGGCCACGGCGTCGGCCAGCTGTTCCATGACGCGCCGAACATCCTGCATTACGGCAGCGCCAATGAGGGCGTCGAGATGCGGCCAGGCATGATCTTCACCATCGAGCCGATGATCAATCTGGGCAGGCCGCATGTGAAGGTTCTGTCGGACGGCTGGACCGCGGTGACGCGCGACCGCTCGCTGTCGGCGCAGTACGAGCACACGATCGGCGTGACCGACACAGGGTGCGAGATTTTCACGCTGTCGCCCAAAAAGCTCGATCGCCCCGGCCTGCCGGCCTAGCGGCGCATCTACCCGGCAGGAGGCCGTCTATGCCGACTGCAAATCCGCAGCATTCGGCAGGTCGATGGTAACGACCAGTCCGCTGGGCTGGTTGTCCTCCAATTCGATCCTGCCGCCGTGCCCCTGGACGATGTCGGCAACGATCGAGAGGCCCAGACCGAAGCCATGCTTCGATGCAATGCCGCGCGACGCATCTTCCTTGAAGAATGGTTCGAAAACACGAGCACGTGCCGTCATCGGAATACCCGGCCCGTCATCCCCTACCGTGATGCGCGCCGCCGTGCCGGTCGCCGTCAAGGCGACCGTGACATTGCCAGCGAATTTGACCCCGTTGTCGCAAAGATTGGCGATGGCACGCGCCAATGCATTGGGCTTGCACCAGCCCAGGAGCCGGTCCGGCCCGGAATATGAGACAGGAAATCCGACATCGGAGAATTCGGCGCAGACGGTTTGCAGAACGCTGGCAATGTCGGCGCGCTGCAGCTTCTCCGTCGAAACATCGTTGCGCAGATAGGTCAGGGTCTCGTCGATCAAGATTTCGATGTGCTGGACATCGGACAGGATTGCGGTTCGGATTGGGCCATCATCCATACGCTCGGCGCGAAGCCGCAGCCGCGTCAACGGCGTGCGCAGATCATGACTGACGCTGCGCAACATGCGCGTGCGATTTTCGATCATGGTGCGGATGCGCGTCCTCATCCTGTTCAGGGCGCGCGCCAAGCCCACCATTTCAATGGAGCCGTGTTCGACGAAGAGCTGTTCGCCATTCTCGATCTCGGCCGAACCGACTGCTGCCGAGATGCGCTTCAATGGATCCGTCACGGCCCAAACCGCAAACAGCCAGATCAGCACGGGCAAGGCGACGAAAGCCATGAACCTGTAGAACGAGGCACGGACGAGGCCCGATGTCAGCCAGGAATCGGGCATGCCGAAATGGGCCAGGACGTCCTGCTGGTCCAAATCGATGACAAATGCGTATCGGCCGCCGATCCTTAGCCAGCGTCCATCAACCGTCCCCCTGTCGATACGCAAAAGCCATTCGACACTTCGCCATTGCAGATAGGACTGGGGAATGCCGCGTATCTGGTCCTTGGGCAATATCTCGAAATCAAAGCCGGCCCGCTTTGCTGTCGCCAGAATTGCCCCACGCGCCTCCGCCGGCGTTTCTTGCAACAAGGCAGCAACAACGGCCGCACGCCTTGCGTTATCTTCCGCGGCGGGAAGGTCGACGTTCTCTATGAAAATCTCGACGACCGAACCGACGAACATGATCACGATCACCGCGATGAAAATGATTGCCACAAACTGCCCACGCACGGACTGTGGCAAGAAACGGCGGATGAAACCCCTCATGCTTCCTCCACCGTCGCGGTGAAGATGTAGCCACCCAACCGAACAGTCCTCAAAAGCACCGGATCGCGCGCATCCTTTTCGATCTTCCTGCGGATTCGACTGATATGGACATCGACGCTACGCTCGATCGGCCCCGCGAGCCCGGCATGGGTTACGCCCAGAAGTTCCTCGCGCGAGAGAACCCGGCCTGCATTGCGACAAAACGCAAGCAACAGGTCGAATTCATGCGTCGTGGTCGTAACCCGCGCATTGTTGGGGTCATGCAATTGCCGTCGTATGGGATCGAGGCGCCAGCCGTTGAAACGAAGCACCTTCGACCAGTCCCGCTCGTCTGGAGCATAGGCTGTACGGCGCAGCAGCGCCCGTATCCTGGCCGTCAGTTCGCGTGCGCTGAACGGTTTCGTCACATAGTCGTCCGCGCCGATTTCCAGCCCGAAGATGCGGTCGATTTCCTCACCGAGCGCGGTCAGCATCAGGATCGGAATGTTGGTTCCGGCACGAAGACGGCGACAGATGTTGAGACCGTTTTCGCCCGGCAGCATGACATCGAGCACGATGAGATCGAATTTCTGGTTGCGAAGCGCGGCATTCATCTGGACGCCGCTCTCGGCAATTTCCACGATCATGCCGTTGTCGGTGAGCGTCTCGCCCAGCATGCGCGCGATCTCAAGATCGTCTTCGACAATGAGGATGCGCGAACCTTGCCTTGCCGACCTGGATTCGGCGCTCAAATCGCTTTGGTGCCGTTGCTGTGCCATTCCGGAGTTTGTCTAGCCTGCATTTGGTGCCTGGGTAGGCGTCAGAACCGATATCCGACGAGAAGCATTCCTGAAGGCTGGATCTTTTCGACGACAACAGGGCTGTCGGCAGCATCACCCAAGAGAACGCCGACCCCCGCTTCGCCGCGCACCATCCAGTTCTCGTCAAGCATATATGTGGCGGAAATCGAAAAATCGGCGCGCTTCAAACCAGCGCCGGCATCATAGCGCGCCAGCCCCGAGCGAGATTGTTCGGGCGTGACGCCAAAATAGGCCTGCATGTAATTTTCGTCGGCAAAGACGGCGGACACGCTGGCGCCGATCATCAACGATTGAGACAGAGGCCGGATCACCTCGATCCCCACCCTGCCCTCCAGGCCATCGCTGCCACCGATGGTCTTGTCCAGTTGCGCGAATATTTCGGCCGGACCGAACTTCGCCGCTGCCTTCACGCCGACCGTCGCGCCCATGTCGACGTCCCCCAAGCCGCGCAGATGGTCGGAGTCGTCTTCCTTGCGGCCCATCTCATAGCCAAGCCGAGTGCTGAACGCGAACGGTCCTTGTTCATAGACGGCGATGTTGGCGCCTGTCGGGTCGATCGTCACCGTGTCAAGGAATGTCGCCGTGACGAAAGGCACCGGCATGATCTTGAACTCATTGCTGCCTTCGTATTTGGGGACGATGATGGCGCCGCCGCCAAGCACGACATGCCAGTCGGCCAGCTTCTGTTCGAAACGCCCGAAACGGGAAGGCTCGGGCGGCAGGGTAAAATCATCGGAATTCACCGCAATGGCGTCTGCCGCCAGCGCGCCCTCCGAATGCGTCGAAAGCAGGATTGCCATGGCCGCGAGAGATGCCCGGCCGGCAAATAGTCCAGAGTCAATTTTGGCGAACATGCGCGCTCCAGTATAGCGAGGCCACGAGCCTCCGATGGCGCCAACATGTCAGGTGAAAGTGGCCGCATGCGTTAAGTGATGTTAAGTTTTGTTGCGCAATCGTGGTTTCATCTTGCCGTATAGGGAAGCCATAGACTGACAGCGGGAGCTACCACGATCTGCCGTGGATCGTCTCGCGATCGGGGAACAGAACTGTTTCAATCCCGGCCAGAACAGTTCTAATGTCTGTGCTGGAGCAATGTAGGCGGTGTATGGGGAACACAAGCGACGACGACGAGCGGAGTTTCTTCTCCGAAGCGCCGATGCGGCCTGCGGCGAAAGCCAAGGCGACGCTCGACGAAAAGCCGCATTACCTCGGCCATCGCGACCGCTTGCGCGAGCGCTTTGCCCTGGCGGGGCCGGATGCCCTGCCCGATTACGAACTTCTGGAACTTCTGCTCTTTCGCCTGATCCCTCGTGCCGACACCAAACCGGCGGCCAAGGCGCTGCTGGCACGCTTCGGCACGCTGGCCGAAGTGCTCGGGGCGCCGGTTGGCCTCCTGCAGGAAGTCAAGGGCATTGGCCCTGCGGTGGCGCTCGATCTCAAGATCGTCGCGGCAACCGCGCAGCGCATGGCGCGCGGAGAGGTGCAGAGTCGCGAAGTCCTCTCGTCCTGGACACAGCTTCTTGCCTATTGCCGGTCGGTCATGGCCTTCGAGGCGCGCGAGCAGTTCCGCATCCTGTTCCTCGACAAGAAGAACGCGCTGATCGCCGACGAGGTTCAGCAGACAGGCACCGTCGACCATACGCCCGTCTACCCGCGCGAGGTGGTCAGGCGCGCCCTCGAACTCTCGGCCACCGCCATCATCCTGGTCCACAATCACCCGTCAGGCGACCCCACACCCTCACGAGCCGATATCGAAATGACGAAGGAGATCATCGAGGCGGGCAAGCGGCTGGGCATCGCGGTGCACGACCACATCATCATCGGGCGCAAGGGATACGCCAGCATGAAGGGCCTGTTGCTGATCTGACGGGCCGGGGGCATGCCACGACCGCCCGATCAAGCCCGGGCGATCGAATGAAGTGCAGGAAATTCGCTTGCACAATCTTTTGCCAAAAAATTTGAAAATTGTTCAATCTTGGAAAGAGGATCCCAGTATCCGCTATTTCTGGATTAATCTTCCAATCTAGAAGAATTCTCTCTTTGATTTTTAGAAGATAATTCCGTTGAGGCATCGCATTTTCGCTGCTACCGTTTTGAAACGCTTCAATTGGAACTCCGCCATTGCAACGCAAGCGCCCGACCATAGCGGATGTCGCACGAACCGCCGGTGTCTCCATCGGCACGGTGTCGAACTTCATCAATGGAACGGCCAGCCTGAGGGAAGGCACGCGCGACCGCATCGAGAAGGCGGTTGCCGCGCTGATGTATCGGCCGAGCTCCTTTGCGCGCTCACTGCCGGGCCGCGCACCACGCAGGCCAAAGAATCTCGACCATCTGCCAAGACTTCTGGTCGCCGGTAGGGTGAGTGTCGACTTCCTGTGCCGCGTCGACGTGCTGCCGCATCGCGACGACCGGATCACCGCCAGCCACATCGACAAGGCGTTGGGTGGCCCCGCGGCCAATCTCGCGGTTGCCGCCGCCGGCATCGGAGCTCCCTACGCGCTGGACGTTGAGCTGGCGACAGCGGTCGGCCAGGATCCAGAGAGCGATTGGGCGCTCGGCGCGCTTTCGAAACTGGGTGTCCACGCCTTGCCGATCCGCAACACGCCCAACAACCGCCTCTCCCAGGCGATCGTGATCATCGAGCGCAACGGCAGCCGGACGATCATCAGCGAACCGTTCGAGCTTGGCGAGGTCGACCTGACAGCCAATCTGGATATCCAGCCCGAGCAACGTCCGGCCTGCCTTCATATCGAAGGCTTTCACTACGAGACGATGACCGCGTCCATCGCGCGCTTTCATCAGGCGGGCTGGAAGGTGAGCCTGCATTCGGCCGGTCTTCCCAAAAGCGCCCGCACGCCGGAAACCTTCTCGCAGATGGTCAAACAGATCGATCTGACCTTCATCAACGATGTGATGATACGGGAGATCTTCGGCTTTCGCAGCCGCATGGCGACGACGATCGAAGAGGTGCGGCTGATGCTGTCACGCATCAAACAACGGGGAACGGTCGTGCTCACCCTCGGCGAGTTCGGCGCCGTCGTTTTTCCGGCGAATGGTGGTCCGCAGATCGAGGTGCCGGCGCTGCCGGTCAATCGCGTCGACGCGACAGGCGCCGGCGACAGCTTTGCCGGCATCTTCCTTGCCCTTTGGCTGCATGGCGCGTCGCTGGGCGACGCCGCGCGCTACGCGGCGATCGGGGCGAGCCTGACGACAACGGTCGAAGGCGCGCAGGGTTACATCGCAGACTTTGCCACGCTGAAGGCTGCGGCCCTGGCGAACAATGCCGTGATGGCCAGTTGAAACAATGGCTTATCGACGTTTCGACCCGGCGCGACCGACGAAATCAGGAGAGTATGATCATGGCGAAAACAAAAGTCCTTCTTGTCGGCGAAAGCTGGGTGAGTTCGGCGACCCACTACAAGGGGTTCGACCAGTTCGGCAGCGTCACCTTTCACCTGGGCGCAACACCCCTGGTGGACGCCTTGAAGGGCAGCGAATTCGATCTCGACTACATGCCCGCTCACGAGGCCGTCGAGAAGCTGCCTTTCACCATGGAAGGGCTGTCGCAATACAGGGCGATCATCCTGTCCGACATTGGCGCGAATTCGCTCCTGCTCCACCCCGATGTCTGGCTCCACGGCAAAACGGTTCCCAACCGGCTCAAGCTGCTGCGCGACTGGACGCTGGCCGGCGGCGGCCTGATCATGATCGGCGGCTATTTCAGCTTCCAGGGCATTGACGGCAAGGCGCGCTGGCATCGCACGGCGGTCGAGGAGGCGCTGCCGGTGACCTGCCTTCCCAACGATGACCGGCTCGAAATTCCGGAGGGCTTTCGTCCTGAGATCACTGGTTCCAGAGACCACCCGCTTTTTGCCGGCATCGAGGGCGAATGGCCGCTGCTGCTCGGTGCCAACGAGGTCATCGCCCGTGATCGCGACGATGTCGAGGTCCTGGCACGGCTGCCGCAGGACCAGGGCGGCCATCCCCTGCTGGTCACCGGGCGCCATGGCGAAGGGCGTACGCTGGTCTGGACGTCGGACATCGGTCCTCACTGGCTGCCGAACAGTTTTGTCGAATGGCCTGGCTACGCGAGGCTTTGGACCAACGTGCTGCGCTGGGTCAGCAACGCCTAGCGGTCCGCAATCGTCGGGGAACCCGTCATGACAGAGCCCTTTCTTGTCGCCAGAAACATCGCCAAGCGCTTCGGCGCTCTGACCGCGCTGGCAAATGTCGATCTGGAGATCCGCTCCGGCGAGGTGCTGGCGCTTCTCGGCGATAATGGCGCCGGCAAATCGACCTTCATCAAGATCCTGGCAGGCGCTCATCCGCCCAGTGGTGGGGAGCTTGTGATCGAGGGCAATCCGGTCGCCTTTCACTCGCCCAAGGATGCCGCGGCATCGGGGATCGCGACGATCTTTCAGGAACTGGCGCTTTCGGAGAACCTGTCGATCGCAGAAAACGTCTTTCTCGGCCGTGAATTGAAACGCTCCATTTTGGGCATTCCGTTCCTGAAGCGCAAAGAAATGCGCCAGCGCGTCGACGGCCTGCTGAAGGAGCTCGATGCTCATATTTCCGATCCAGAAGCGCCTGTTGGCAGTCTGTCGGGCGGGCAACGCCAGGCCGTCGCAATCTGCCGGGCGCTCAATCTGAATGCCAGGCTGGTCATCATGGATGAGCCGACTGCGGCCCTTGCCGTTGCCGAAACGCGCAAGGTCCTGGCGCTGACACGGCGGCTTGCCGCGCGCGGCTGTGCCGTTGTGCTCATCAGCCACAACATTTCCGAGGTCTTCGAGGTCGCCGACCGCATCGTGGTGTTCCGGCGCGGCCGCAAGGTGGCCGAACGGCTGGCTGCCGATACCGATCACGAGGAAGTCGTTTCGCTCATAACAGGCGCTCATCCCGACGTGCGGGCGCTTGAAAAAACAAACTGAAACGCACGTCATTTCCAGAGAGGTTCAAACACAATGCTTTCACAGTTCAAGAAAGTGCTCGCCGCATCCGCACTGTCACTCGCCATTGCAACCGCGGCGCATGCCGCGGACAAACACAAGGTCGCCTTCGTTCCGCAATTGATCGGCATCCCTTACTTCAACGCCATGGAAGCCGGCGGCAATCGCGCCGCCAAGGATCTCGGCGTCGATTTCATCTATTCCGGTCCCGTCGACACCAATCCGGTCGACCAGTTGCAGATCGTCCAGAACCTGATCGATCAGGGCGTCGAGGCGATCTCGGTCAGCGTCCTCGATGCCTCCAGCATCGCACCCGTGGTCGAGAGCGCCAAGGCGAAAGGCATCAAGCTGTTCACCAGTGACAGCGACGCGCCCGACAGCGGCCGCGCCGTCTATGTGGCGCAGGCGACCGACGAAGGCCTCGGCACAACCATTGTCGACGAACTCGTCAAGCGCGTCGGCGAGGACGCAACCATCGGCATCGTCTCCGGCGAGGCAACGGCGTCCAATCTCAACGCCTGGATCGGCTTCATGCAGAAGCAAGCCACCGCCAAATATCCGAAGCTGAAGCTGCTCGCGCCGCAATTCGCCGGCGGCACCGCCGAACGCGCCGCGCAAATATCAGGCGATCTGATGGCGGCCAACCCGGACATCAAGGCCATCATCGCCGTCGCCTCCTCGACATGCCCGGGCGTAGCCCAGGCCATCGAAACCGCAGGCAAGATCGGCTCGGTCATCGGTGCCGGCTATTGCAGCCCGAACACGGCACGGTCCTACCTGAAGAGCGGAGCCTTCGGCTTCACCGTGCTCTGGGATCCCGAGCAACTCGGCTATCTCACGGTCTGGGCCGGCAAACAGCTGATCGACGGCAAGAGCTTCGAAGCGGAAAACAAGGTCGCCGGCCTGGAAAAGCCAGTCACCTATGATGCCGCCAAGGGCATTTTGCTTCTCGGGCCGCCGGCTGTCTTCACCAAGGACAATGTCGACAAGTTCAACTTCTGAGCTCTGAGATGAACGTAGTGCGGCAGTTTGGAAACGGTGTCTTCTCCATGAACGGGCGGGAGTGGTCTCTGCTTGTCGCCTGTTTGCTGGCGATCGTCATCTTTTCTGTCGCATCGCCGCACTACGCGACATCAGGCAATGCAGCCACGGTCTTGCGCAACAGCGTCGAACTGCTGCTGATCGGCCTTGGCATGACCCTGCTGCTCGCCATGGGCGGCATCGATGTCTCGATCGGCATCGTCATGGGTCTGGCGGCGATCGCCATCGGGCGCGTGCTCGGCGCCGGCGGCAATCCGCTGCTGGCGCTCATTGCGGGTCCTTTGGTCGGTGCGGTGCTGGGATGCGTGACCGCCGCCGTCGTTGTCCTCGGCCGCGTTCCGGCAATTGTCGGTACACTCGGCCTGCTCGGTGTCTACCGCACCGCCGTCTTCGTACTTCTCGGAGGGCAATGGCTTTCGGGCCTGCCCTCGAGCCTTACAGATCTTCTTGCAACCAGCGTGCTCGGCGTCCCCGTCCCTGCCCTGGTGATTGCCGCTGCCTATCTGGCCGTCTGGCTGGCGCTGCGGCGAACCCCTTATGGGCTGCATCTGCTGGCGATCGGCAATTCGGAGGAAAAAGCGCGGCTTTCTGGCATCCCAGTGATCAAGATCCGCTTCATGACCTTCGCCATCAGCGGTGTGCTGACTGGCATTGCCGCCACGTTCTATGTCGCCACCTATCGCAATGTGGAGATGACGATCGGCAGCACGCTGGCGCTCGACGCCATTGCCGCGGTCATTCTTGGCGGCACCAGCATATTGGGCGGCAGATGCAGCCTGATCGGCACCGTGCTCGGCGTGCTTCTGCTTAGAATCCTGCAAAACGGTCTGCTGCTGATCGGTGTCCCCTCCCTTTGGCAGCCTGTCGTCACCGGCGTTCTCATCATCGGCGTGCTTGGCTTCGAAGCTGTTTGCAACCGATTGCCGCTCGGCAGATTTCAACGAGCCCGCGCATGAAAACGTTCCGCAACCTGCAGGGCCCGGCCCTTACCCTGGCTTTGCTCTGTACCCTTTGGCTGATCGTCATTGTCGGCCTGCTGGCGCTCAAGCCGTCTGTCTTCCATCTCGGCACTGTCACCACCATTCTTCAGTTCTCGACGATCCTGGCCCTGGTCGGCCTTGGGCAGGGATTGGTCATCATGGCCGGTGGCGCCGGCATCGACCTCTCGGTCGGCGGCGCGGTCTCGCTGTCCGCCATCGTCGCGATGCTTTGCCTCAAGCTGGGATTGCCGCCGGTCCTGCTGCCCGCCGTCTGCATCCTGGCCGGCGCGATGCTCGGTGCCTTGAACGGATGGCTGGTGAACGGGCTCGCGCTTCTCCCCTTCATCGCGACGCTCGGCACCTTCTTCGTCTATTCCGGCGCTGCACTTGCCATTACCGGCGGCGCGGCCCAAGCCGGCGTGCCCTCCTGGCTGCTTGTGTGGGGGCGCGGCGTCGTCATGGGCATTCCCCTGCCCTTTCTCACCCTTGCCATCCCCTGCTTTGCGCTAGCCGGTTTGGTGCTGCTCTCGACAGCGTGGGGGCGCTGGATCTACGCCATGGGCTTCAACGAACGCTCGGCCAGGCTGGTCGGTATTCCGGTCGATCGCGTTCGCTTGGTCCTCTACGCCTTGAGTGGCGCGCTCGCCGGCGCCGCGGGACTCGTCTCGATCGCCTGGCTCGGCAGCGGCAGGCCCAATATCGGCCAGAACCTCGAACTCGAATCGCTGACTGCCGCCATGCTCGGCGGCATCGCCATCACCGGCGGGCGTGGCGGCGTCGGCGGCGTGTTCGCGGCCGTCCTGCTGCTGGTCACGCTGAAGACCGGCCTTCTGCAATTGAACATCAACACGGTTTGGCAGGTGGGGATTGTCGGCGCCCTTCTGGTTTTCGTCCTTCTCGCCGACCGACTTTCCCAACGTTGGAGATCATGATGCCGTCCATGGAAGAGATCATTGCCGCGCGCGTCGAAGCAAGCGCTGACCGTATCGTCCAAACGCTGAGCGATCTCGTCGCCTTCCCCTCGATCGTGAAATCCGATCCAAAGGAGGCCGGCCCCGGCGAGCGTGATTGCCAGCTCTATCTGCAAAAGCGGATCGAGGCGCTAGGCTTCTCGACCGATCTATGGGACCCGGACGGCCCAGCACTCTACGAAAAATACAAGGGGCGGGCCGGCGCCAACAAAGGCAGGACGTTCGAAGGCCGGCCCAATCTCGGCGGCGTCTTGAAGGGCACGGGCGGCGGTCGCTCCATCATGCTGACCGGCCATATCGATGTCGTCCCGCCCGGCGCCGCCGGTCACTGGACGACCGACCCGTTCCAGCCCGTCCTCAAGGACGGTTTTCTACACGGCCGTGGTACGGTCGACATGAAAGGCGGCGTCGCCTGCATGCTGATGGCCGTCGAGATCCTGAGGGGACTCGACATTCCCCTGTCCGGAGACGTCGTCTTCACCACCGTGGTCGATGAGGAAATCGGCGGCATGGGGTCGCTGGCCATGGTCGATCGCGGCTTTCACGCCGACGCCGGCATCATGACCGAACCGACCGCGAACAGGATCGCACCGCTCTGTCACGGCATTCTGTGGGGGAGGATCATCATTGACGGCATAGGCGGGCATGCGGAGCTGACGCCCAATGCCTGGTATTCGAGCGGCCCGGTCGATGCCGTCCAGCTTTGCCGGCAGATCCTCGACGGCATCGACATCCTCAACCGGCGCTGGATGTTCGATCCCAGAAAGAACCATCCGTTGATGGACCTGCCCAACCAGATCATCGTCACCCAGATGAGCGCCGGCGAACATCCGTCCTCCGTGGCAGGGCGCGGCGAGATCATCATCGACGCCCAGTATCTGCCAAGCGAGCATGACGAGTTCAAATTGGGCGGCAACGTCAAACGCGAAATCGAAGAGCACATAGCCAATGTCTGCCAGGCAGACCCTTATCTTCGCCAGCGCCCTGCCCGCGTCGAATGGATTCTCGACGCCGACTGCGCCGAGATCCCAGCGGACAATCCCTTTGTCGGCGTCTTCCAGGAGGCCGTCAAAGAAGCCAATCTCTCGCCGGTCCTGAGTGGCTTTGGCGCGCACAGCGACATCGGCCTGCCGACCGGCCTCGGCAACACCCCGACCGTCAATTTCGGTCCCGGCGACCCCGCGCAGGCGCATCAGCCGAACGAACGCGTTTCGGTGCGCGATCTCGTCGATTGCACCAAGGCAATTGCAATTGCCGTCGAAAAATGGTGCCGCTAGCGGGCAGACGATTGGCAGTGCGACAACGCAGCATAGGGGCCATGGCCCTTCGACAGGAGCCGCAGCTTCTGGTCATCGACCGGCGGCGGCACGCCCTCGAGTTCCCGCCATGCGGCAAGTGATCGATCTTTGCCGCACTGCAGGCATGGTTGCGCCCCTGCCTGGTGACGTCGTCGCGTTCTGACACCCGGCGAGCTTGCGCACGTGATTTGAGCTGAACGCCTGTGCAGCAAGCCGTGCCCGTTGCGGTCCGTTCACGGCGGATCGGTGTTGCAGCTGCCGGCTACCTGGTTGACCGCTTCGCCGAACCCGGCGAGGTCGAAATCGGCCTCGCCGCGCCCCGCCAGCAGCCCGAACCGCCAGGAAAGCTGGAGCCGGTTCGCGGCGACAAGGCGCCTGATGCCGTCGGCTCCATCGCGCACCAGCATCCGGCCGCGCGGCCCGACCGACCAGCTTTCATCGAACTTGCTCTCCTGATCGACCGTGATCGACATGGTGATCTTGCGGCTGGCCGAAACAGCGTCGTTCAGTTGCAGCCATTCAGTCCAATGCGGCTCGCCGTTTACCCGGCAGGCAATCGTCAGGATCGGGCTGTAGCTCAAGGCACCGCCGCCGGTGATCAGCTTGTTGGTGGCATAGAGCGAGGCCGTGACGAGGCCGTCTTCACTCGTGCCGAACCGCCAGTTGTCAGGCACCGTGCCGGCCTGGGCAATGCCGCAGACCGAGACAAGCATCAGCGCGATTGCCGAAGCGTGTCCCAATTCGACGAACAGTCTCAACACGCCCTCCAACAACCAAGCGGCTTGCAATAGAAGCGCAGATAATGATCAAAGCTTGGTCGCCACAGGCCGTCGCGTGCGAAGCATGGCGGCTGTTGCAGTTTGGCAACGAAAAAGGCCACCTCGACGGCGGCCTTCCTGTTTCAGCGGAGCGCTGGTGTTATTCGGCGGCCTTCTTCTTCGGCGCAGCCTTCTTCTTGGGCTCTTCCGCGTCGTCGGCCTTCTTGGCGTCGGCCTTCTTGGCGGCGGCTTTCTTCGCCGGCTTCGCCTTGACGGCGGTCTCGTCCTCTTCGTCGTCGGCCATCAGCTCTTCCTTGCTGACCTTGACGTCGGTGACCGAAATCTGACCGAGCAGATGGTCGACCACCTTTTCCTCGAACATCGGTGCCCGCAGCGTGTTCAACGCTTCCGGGTTGTTGCGGTAGAACTCGAAGACTTCCTGCTGCTGGTTGCCCGGATAGCGGCGCACCTGCTCGAACAGGCCGCGCTGCAGCTCTTCGTCCGATACGGTGACGCCGGCCTTCTCGCCAATTTCAGCCAGTACCAGGCCAAGGCGTACGCGGCGCTCGGCAAGCCGCAGATACTCGGCGCGCGCCTCTTCTTCCGTCGTCTCTTCGTCGGCGAAGGTGCGTCCGGCTGCTTCCAGGTCACGATTGACCTGCGCCCAGATGTTGTTGAACTCGGCGTCGACGAGCTTCGATGGCGCCTCGAACGAATAGGCCGCGTCGAGCTGGTCGAGCAGCTGGCGCTTGACCTTCTGGCGCGTCATAGCGCCGAACTGGTTCTCGATCTGGCCGCGTACGACGTCGCGCAGGCGCTCCAGCGACTCCAGGCCGAGGTTCTTGGCGGTCTCGTCGTTGATTTCCAGCGCGCCGGGCTGGGACACTTCCTTGACGGTGACGTCGAAGGTCGCTTCCTTGCCGGCCAGATGCGCGGCCTGGTAGTTTTCCGGGAAAGTCACGGTGACCTGCTTTTCGTCACCGGCCTTGGCGCCGACCAGCTGATCCTCGAAGCCGGGGATGAATTCCTTCGAACCCAACACCAGCGGCTGATCGGTGCCGGCGCCGCCATTGAAGGCCTCGCCGTCGATCTTGCCGACATAGTCGATGGTGACGCGGTCGCCATTGGCGGCCTTGCCGGTCTTCGGCTCATAGCTGCGCGCCGATTCGGCAACGCGCTGAACCTGCTCGTCGATCTCGGTATCCGGAACGTCGAACACCTGGCGTGTCACCTTGATGTCGGAAAAGTCCTTGATCTCGATCGCCGGGATGATCTCGTAGTTGAGGCGGAATTCGAAGTCGGCGCCGCCGGCCAGGATCTTCTCGGCTTCCTTCTCATCCTCGGTCATGATGACTTCGGGCTGCATGGCAGCCTTTTCACCACGCCCGGTAATGATCGAACGGGTCGAATCGTTGAGGATTTCGTTGACCACTTCGGCCATGAACGACTTGCCGTAAACCTTGCGCAGGTGCTGCACCGGCACCTTGCCGGGACGGAAGCCGTTGATGCGGACCTTGTTGCGGGCATCCGAAAGCCGCGCCATCAGCTTGGCTTCCATGTCACCGGCCGGCACGGTGATCTTGATCTCTCGCTTGAGACCGGAGTTGAGCGTTTCGGTGACCTGCATCGTAAAACCTTTGTTTTCACCAATGAGACTGCCACGGCCTCTGCCGTTCACAGCCTGCCGGTATATTCTTGCCGGGAATGGCTTTTGGTACGGAACCTGGCGATTTGACCGAAAACCCGGCTCAAACTCTCCCAAACTGCGTTCCAAAATGTGAATAAGTTCTTGTTTTTCCTACTTCTTATCACATTCTGCAGAAGCGGATCGTCGCGTCCCGTCACATTTGACACGCCTTTTGTCACAGGCGAGGCCAATTTTCAACAGTCTTCGCATTCCGGCGAATAACCAGCATTCGGGCCTGACCACATCTTGTCGCTGACCCACATCTTGTCTCTGACATTGACAGAATGATGGCCACATGGGATTGCCGGTCCATGCGGATGTGGCGGAACTGGTAGACGCCCTGGATTTAGGTTCCAGTGCCGAAAGGCGTGGGGGTTCGAGTCCCTTCATCCGCACCACCCTTCGCTCTGCGAGCTTCGGGTGGCGGCCACCGAAGCTCGGTTCAGGCAGCGATCGGATTGAGCTTCAGATGCTGGATCAGAATAATGGTCTTGGCGTCGAGGATACGGCCATCGGCGATGCCGGCCAGGGCCTCGTCGAGCGGCATTTCCAGGACCTCGATGTCCTCGCCCTCTTCTTGCGCGCCGCCGCCGGCCGAGATGCGGTCGGCGGGTGAATAACGGGCGATGAAAAACCAGAGACGTTCGGTGACGCTGCCGGGGCTCATATAGGGCGAAAACAGCCGCTCGACGTTCTGCAGCCGATAGCCGAGTTCTTCCTCCGCCTCCTTGCGGATGCAGGTTTCGGGATCGTTTTCGTCCAACAGGCCGGCACAGGCCTCGATCAGCGGCTCGCGGTGGCCGGTGACGTAGGCGGGATAGCGGAACTGGCGCACCAGAAGCACGGTCGAACGCAAGGGGTCGTAAGGCAGGATCACCGCGCCATCGCCGCGATCATAGGTCTGGCGGATTTGCGTCTCCCACTGACCGTCGCGCCGACGGTAGTCGAGAACGGTCTTCTTCAGGACGGCCCAGTCGTCGGAGAGGATTTCCTCCGAACGGACGCGAATACGATCTTCCATCGTGGTCTCCATGCAAAAGCGCGTCGCGCTTTATGCTCCTGTTTTATGCGTGTCGTTCTCCCAAACCGGGGCCACTTTTGGGCGCCATGCATTGCCGAGGCCTATCCGCGAACCGGCATTTCGGCAATCCCGTCAGTGATTGGTCCAGAACCCCTTTCACCGCCTCGTGTCTGGCGCAGGCGCCATCGGTCGCCTAAATAGCTGCGAACCCTCCCGGAGTTTCTCATGACAGCGTCGCTTTTCCAGTCGATCACCCTCGACGGCCTCACCTTTCCCAACCGCATCGCCGTCGCGCCGATGTGCCAGTATTCCGCCGACGACGGCTCGGCCAGTGACTGGCATCTCCATCACTGGATGAATCTCGCAATGTCCGGCGCCGGCATGGTCACAGTCGAGATGACCGATGTCGAGCGGCGCGGGCGTATTACCCATGGCTGCCTCGGCCTTTATTCCGAAGACAATGAAGCCGCCGCCCGCCGCGCACTGAACGCCGCACGACGCGTCGCCGCACCCGGCACGAAATTCGGCTCCCAACTCGCCCATGCCGGCCGCAAGGCTTCGAACCGCAAGCCGTGGGAAGGCGGCGGGCCATTGCAGCCAAACGAGGATCCCTGGCAGACCGTTTCCGCCTCGGCCATCCCCTACGACACCGGCTGGAACGTGCCGCACGCACTAGAGGACGAGGAGATCCTGCAGCTCATCGAACGCTTCGCCGAGGCCGCAAGGCGAGCCGAACGCGCCGGCTTCGATTTCATCGAACTGCACGCCGCGCATGGCTATTTGATCTTCCAGTTCCTGTCGCCCTTGTCCAACCAGCGCTCGGACCGCTGGGGTGGCTCGCTGGAAAACCGCATGCGTCTTGCCGTCGAAATCGCCAAGGCGGTGCGCAAGGCTACGCCAAAGCTGATGCTCGGCGCGCGGCTGTCGGTGATGGATTGGGTCGATGGCGGCTTCGACGTGGCGGACGCGATCGAAGTGGCCAAAGCGCTCAAGGACGAGGGCGTTGCCTATCTCTGCTGCTCGAGCGGCGGCAATTCGCCGTTGCAGAAATTGCCCACCGGCCCCGGCTATCAGGTGCATCTGGCGGAGGCGGTGCGCAAGGGTGCTGATATTCCGACCCGTGCCGTCGGCCTGATCGACGACCCCAAGCAGGCCGAAGCGATCCTCACCGAGGGCCGCGCCGACATGGTGGCGCTGGCGCGGGCCTTCCTGGCTGATCCGCGCTGGGGATGGCGTGCGGCGGCGACATTCAGCGAGACGATCCACCCGGCGCCGCAGCTTGCCCGTTCGGTGACCACGATGCAGCACTGGATGAAGGCGGTGGGCTGAACGGTCCGCGCTCTCGAAACGCGCGCCCCTCCTGTCTCCAGACAGTTTGACGGTGCTTCGCAGCTATTCCGTCCGCAAGCTGTTGGGTGGGACGAGGCTGCGGCGGGCGTGGCCGGCGTGGGAGGAAACTGTTCAGGGCATTCTTGCCGGTTGCGCGCTGACCGCAGGTGTAGAGCCTTCAAACAGCCTCTGAGACGTTTGGGCGCAGGCTGACGGCCATGGTTGCAACCAAATTGGCTGCTTTGCGTTGCGGCCATGATGGACAACAAACCTTTTGAAGTGCCGGTCGTCGTCGAACTTGGCCACGTCGGCAAATATCGCCACATCCGCAGCGCCCAGGAGGCCGCGGAGTGCCTGATGACGGTGTGGCCGCTCAATCGCGGCCCGCGCCATCGTGATGCCCTCGACACTTGCCTCAAAGTGCTGGAAGGTTATCGTTCGACAGCAGATGCGCGCCGGGCGCTGATTGAAGCCGCCAAGGAATCGGAAGTGCTGGTGCCCGACGACAGACTGCCCGACGACCGGCTGCATTGAGCAGACGGACCTTTCAACCGGAGGTTTTCCATGGCGAAGCTGACTTACAAGATCGTCGAGCATGACGGCGGCTGGGCCTACAAGGTCGGAGCGACCTTTTCCGAGACGTTTCCCACGCATCAGGACGCATTGCGCGCAGCCGAAATCGCCTCGGCTGAGCAGCAGGTCGCCGGAGCGACCGACGGCATCCAGTATGAGGACGCCGAAGGCAAATGGCACGAAGAATTGGCCGACGGCCGCGACCGGCCGCAGACAGAAGTCTCAGATTAATTCGGTATAGCGCTTGATGTTGAGCGGTCCGACAGGGCGCCGACCGCAGCGCCGTCCGGAGAAAGGACGCGCCAGCGGCCAGCGGCTGTCCTTGCGGACTAGCCCTCGAACATGGCTTTCCAGAAAGTCGGTATCCGCTTTTCGGAAATTGCGTTCTGGCTATTTGCCGCAATACTGATCGTTGACGTTTTGCCCTGCGTTTGCGTCCGGGCCTGGCGTGTTGTGGGCACATGGGCCTATTGCGCCGCTATTGCCTTGGGTGTTCAACCCGGAGCCGTCACGGATGCTTCCCGTGGTATAGGGGTCGACAGTTGTCTGGTCGTTGTCGCCGAACAGCCACCAATCACGATTGTTGGAATACCTGTCGTCCAGTGACTGCGCCATCGCCGATGTTGCGAGACCGATCGTCAGAACAGATGCTGCGAGAATTTTTGTAACCATTGAATCACTCCGTATCTTAGCCGCCTTGGTGCGACACTCATAAAACCCGGTAGTCAGCCGAATGGTTCCTTGAAATTGTCGTGAAGCTGAGGTGAGGCCCTGACCAGCAAAGCCCGGCCGGCGATGCGCTCGATGAATGCGGCGGTTCGCTCCGGGATCACGAATTGCGGCATGTGCCCTATTCCCTCGACCAGTTCGAACCTAGATCCTTGACCTCATCGGCTCGCCGTGGCGGCGCGAAGATGACATTGCGGCCACCGTCGCGCCGCGCTATCTCAGACCACTCGCCTTCCCAGGCCACTCGCCTTGCCGGAGCCTTCCATGCCTGAAATCGTGACCGCCGCCATGCTCGTCATCGGCGATGAGATTCTGTCCGGCCGCACCAAGGACAAGAACATCGGCCATCTCGCCGACATCATGACGGCGATCGGCATCGACCTCAAGGAAGTGCGCATCGTCCCTGACGAGGAAGACGAGATCATCGCGGCGGTGAATGCCGTGCGCAGCCGTTACACCTATGTGTTCACCACCGGCGGCATCGGTCCGACGCATGACGACATCACGGCCGATTCCATATCCAAGGCTTTTGGCGTGCCTTGCGAATACGATGCCCGGGCCTATGCGATGCTGGAAGCAAGCTATGCCGCGCGCGGCATCGAATACACGCAGGCCCGCAAGCGCATGGCGCGGATGCCGCGCGGCGCCGATCTCATCGACAATCCGGTGTCGGTCGCGCCTGGCTTCCGCATCGGCAACGTCCACGTCATGGCCGGCGTGCCATCGATTTTCCAAGCCATGCTCGACAATGTCGTGCCGACGCTGAAGGCCGGCACGAAGATGCTGTCGGCGACCGTGCCCTGCCCGTTCGGCGAAGGCCTCATCGGCGGGCCGCTGGGTGATATCCAGAAAGCGCATCCCGATACGATCATCGGCTCCTACCCGAAATATGGCGATGGCAAGTTCTGGACCGAGTTGGTCGTGCGTGCCCGCAGCCAGGAGGCGCTGGACGCCGCCCGCGCCGATGTCGAGGCGATGGTCGCCGGCTTCGCCAGCAATCCCGGCTGATCTGGTCCAGGCCGGAACAAAGCACGACGCTGCAACGTTTCCCCGGCACGAGTTCGCCAGCTCGTAAACCGAGGGATTGTCATGCGATTCAAAACCATCGTCGCCATTCTGCAGAACGAGCAGGACGCCGAGCGCGTGCTCGACTGCGCCATTCCGCTCGCCACCCGGTTTCAGAGCCATCTGGTCGGCATCCACGCCGAAACGCTTCCCGTGCCCTACACCTCCGCCACAGGCTTTCCCGACACCGAATTCCTGCAGGTTTCTGCAGACATGAACCGGGAACGGGCCGAGAAGTTGAGGACGCTGTTTCTCAGGCATATCGAGGATTCCGGTCTTTCCTTCGAGTGGCGAAGCCTGGAAAGCTTTTCGGGTGACAGCGCACTGTCCGGGATTTCGAGCGTGCGGGCCGCCGACCTGATCATAGCGGCGCAGCGCGAAACGGGCGGAGATTCCAGCGCGGACGTAGACACGCTGGTCTACGATGCCGGCCGGCCGGTGCTGGTGGTGCCGCACGAGGGTCCGCTGATCACCACCTTCAAACGCGTCTTGCTCGCCTGGAACGGAAGCAAGGAAGCGGCACGCGCCGCCTTCGACGCGCTGCCCTTCATCATCGAAGCCGAGAAGACCGACATATTGGTTATCGACCCTCCTGAAACGCTCGACGACAGCCCGGAGGCCGCCGGCGCCGAAATCGCGTCGGCGCTATCGCGCCACGGCGCCACCGTCAGCGTCTCGGTGCAGCAGTCGGGCGGCAGTTCGGTCGATGACATCATCCAGACCAGGATCGCGGAAACCGGCGCCGATCTGCTGGTGCTTGGTGCCTACAGCCACTCATGGCTGCGTCAGCTTCTGTTCGGCGGCGTGACGCGCAGCGTGCTGCGCACCGCGCCGGTGGCAGCCTTCCTGTCGCGGTAGGTCCACACCGATCGTTGGCCCTTGCCTTTGCCAAGGCCCTTGCTCTTGCCAAGATGGGGGCTTTCCAGCTAATTCCGCGCGCATTCCCCTGTTTACCTGCGCGCGATCCCCGCGTGCTGTGGAGTGCGCGACATGTCCCTTCCCGAAAAAGCCTTTCCGGTCTCCTGGGACCAGTTCCATCGCGACGCCCGGGCGCTCGCCTGGCGGCTTTCCGGCGCCAACAAGGGACAATGGAAAGCGATCGTCTGCATCACGCGAGGCGGGCTGGTCCCCGCGGCGATCATCTCGCGTGAACTCGGCATCCGCGTCATCGAGACGGTCTGCGTCGCCTCCTATCACGACTATACCAGCCAGGGGCAGCTGCAGGTCCTCAAGGAGATCACCCCTGCCCTGCTCGCCGAAGACGGCGCCGGCGTGCTGATCATCGATGACCTGACCGACACCGGCAAGACGGCGGGCATCGTGCGCGCGATGATGCCCAAGGCGCATTTCGCCACCGTCTACGCCAAGCCGAAAGGCCGGCCGCTGGTCGATACTTTCGTCACCGAAGTCAGCCAGGACACCTGGATCTATTTCCCGTGGGACATGGGCTTCACCTACCAGAAGCCGATCGCCGACGACCACGCGGGCTGATTCGAACTACCTGCCTGTTACAGACCGGCAGCTTGCACTGGGGATGATTTGCTTTCGCAAACAGGTCCGGCAGGGCCGGATATTTTGTGAAATCGACGTCTATCGGCGGAAATCGGCCAGGCGAATGAAATTTTTTACTTTTATTGCCGACAATTAGCCGTAAGATTCGTGAGACGGCAAACGATTCCGGAGGCTGGGGCTAGCTTCTTCGATGTTGACGAGGCCAACGACACACAATCATCTGGCCGAAAGGGTCCGACGGCTCTTCGGCACGGCGCCGTGCCGCCTGCAGGTTGCCGCCCTGCCTTGGCGCGACACGGGAGACGGCGTCGAGATCATGCTGATCACCAGCCGCGATACGGGTCGATGGGTGTTGCCCAAGGGCTGGCCCGAGGCCAGGGAGCCGCTCTGCGAGGCCGCGGCGCGCGAAGCCGGCGAGGAGGCCGGGCTGCGCGGTCGTGTCTCTCATCTTGAAGCCGGCCGTTACTTCTACGCCAAGGTACTGGCTTCCGGCGAAGAAGTGCCGTGCGAGGTCCTGGTGTTTCCGCTGCATGTCGACAAAGTCGCGGACCGCTGGAAGGAAAAACACTCACGCACCCGCAAATGGGTCCGCGCAAGCGAAGCGGTGCGCATGGTCAACGAACCCGACCTTTGCCAGATCATCGCCTATTTCTGCGCCGACCCGCACAGCTTCTCCTGACGGGCGGCCACACCGCGCTCTTTGCAAAACGGGACTGGCTTGCAGGGGCTGGACATGCGTTGCCGCGTATCGACATGAATGCTTTGCTAAGGAATCAAGGATAGGATTCGGCAGCTCTGGTATTTTTGATCGATGGCGAATCCCGCAAATCCAATTCCAAACGAGTCCGACGAGCCCCAGCGCGAGCGTCGTCCGCGCGTGCTCAAGGGCGGGTCGATCATCACCGGAATTTCGAATTCGGAAGTGGGCTGCACGCTGCGCAATCAGCACGACGGCGGCGCCGAACTGAAGATACCGCTCGAAGCCCGGGTCCCAGATCGCTTCCTTCTCTATGTGCCGCTCGACGGCATTGCCTATCGTTGCGAGGTCCGCTGGCGACGCAACGACCGTATCGGGGTGCAGTTCACCGGCACCGAGCCAAAACCCCGGCTGCATTACGGCTGACGCCCGGGCAAGCTTGCGCGCGGAAAATCGTGATCCGCGCCTGCATTCTATCCCCGTTATCCACATATGTGACACACAAGATGTTGGGGTCACAAAAGCTACGCAAACGAATCCTTGACGGCGCAAAACGAGTCGCCTTTTATAGGCCATGTGCTCCTGTTGAGAGTGCGACCGGAAAGTTCTGAGCCCGGTCTTTTTTCCCGGACTATGTGCGTTTTTGCTCGCATTTCCGCCTGTTTACGAGGCCGGCGGAAGCGTTGGGATTGTGGGGCGGTTGGGACGATAGGGACAATTGTCGGGCTTGAATAAATTGTCTGTTAATACTATATTTAGTGTTTGCAGGTAGGTTCGACGCTAGATAGTGTGAATTTCCCTCGATCGAGGGAATCGGAAAAAATCAGTTTTGAGGGACCCGCGGGTTCGTCGGCGCGTTGGACAGATACTTCGCAAGGAGTTTGACCAGCAGGGCCGGCGGAGACCGCGAAAATGGAGAGCCGGTCGTTTCGAACGCCCGGCAGACGGCGGACATGCGCGTTTCGCATCGGGGGCAGAAATCCCTTGGGAAAAGCGCTATATATAGACAAAAGGGACCGGACCAATGCGCATCGAGCGTCGTTTCACCAAGCCAGGACAATCTGCCTATGCGGAGATCGAATTCCGCAAGGCGCTTTCGGAGATCAAGAATCCGGATGGTTCGGTGGTGTTCCGCTTGGACAATATCGACGTGCCGGCGCAGTTCTCCCAGGTTGCAGCCGATATCCTGGCGCAGAAATATTTCCGCAAGGCCGGTGTCCCCGCACGCCTTAAGAAGATCGAGGAGAACGACGTCCCCTCCTTCCTGTGGCGCTCCGTCGCCGATGAGGCGGAACTGGCGAAGCTGCCGGAAGCCGAGCGCTACGGTTCCGAGATCGACGCCCGCCAGGTCTTCGACCGGCTTGCCGGCACCTGGACTTACTGGGGCTGGAAAGGCGGCTACTTCAAGGGGTCGGAGGAAGACGCGCGCGCCTTCCGCGACGAGCTTGCCTACATGCTGGCCACCCAGCGCGTCGCGCCGAACTCGCCGCAATGGTTCAACACCGGCCTGCACTGGGCCTATGGCATTGACGGCCCGAGCCAGGGCCACTTCTATGTCGACCCGTTCACCGGCAAGCTGACCAAGTCGAAATCCTCCTACGAGCATCCGCAGCCGCATGCCTGCTTCATCCAGGGCGTACAGGACGACCTCGTCAACGAGGGCGGCATCATGGACCTGTGGGTGCGTGAAGCGCGCCTGTTCAAATACGGCTCCGGCACCGGCTCCAACTTCTCGCTGTTGCGCGGCGAAGGCGAAAAACTGTCCGGCGGCGGCCGCTCGTCGGGCCTGATGAGCTTCCTCAAGATCGGCGACCGTGCGGCGGGCGCCATCAAGTCGGGCGGCACCACGCGCCGCGCCGCCAAAATGGTCATTGTCGACGCCGACCACCCCGATATCGAGGAATTCATCGACTGGAAGGTCAATGAAGAGCAGAAGGTCGCCTCCCTGGTGACCGGCTCGAAGATCGTCAAGAAGCATCTCGAAGCGATCATGAAGGCTTGCGTCAACTGCGAAGGCAATGGCGACGACTGCTTCGATCCGTCGATCAACTCCGCGCTGAAGCGCGAGATCAAGGCGGCCAAGAAGTCGGCCGTGCCGGAGAACTACATCTACCGCGTCATCCAGTTCGCCAAGCAGGGCTATAGCTCGATGTCGTTCAAGACCTACGACACCGACTGGGATTCGGATGCCTACCTCACGGTTTCGGGCCAGAACTCCAACAATTCGGTGTCGCTGAAGGACAATTTCCTGCGCGCCGTCGAGGACGATGCCGACTGGCACCTGACCGCCCGCAAGGACGGCAAGGTGATGAAAACGCTGAAGGCCAGGGATCTCTGGGAAAAGATCGGTTACGCCGCCTGGGCGTCGGCCGATCCGGGCCTGCATTTCAACACGACGATGAACGACTGGCACACCTGCGCATCGGCCGGTGCGATCCGGGCGTCGAACCCGTGCTCGGAGTACATGTTCCTCGACGACACGGCCTGCAACCTCGCCTCGATCAATCTGCTGCCCTACCGCAACGCTGACGGCACGATCGACATCGCAGCCTACGAGCACACGGTGCGGCTGTGGACCATCGTTCTCGAAATCTCCGTCATGATGGCGCAGTTCCCGTCGAAGGAGATCGCCAAGCAGTCCTACGAATACCGCACGCTCGGCCTCGGCTATGCCAATATCGGCGGCCTGCTGATGACGTCGGGCATTCCCTACGACTCCGATGAAGGCCGCGCCATCTGCGCCGCACTCACCGCGATCATGACCGGCATGGCCTATGCCACCTCGGCCGAGATGGCCGGCGAACTCGGCGCCTTCGCCGACTACGACCGCAATGCGCAGAACATGCTGCGCGTCATGCGCAACCATCGCCGTGCCGCCTATGGCGAGAAGCAGGGCTACGAGAAGCTCGCCGTCAACCCGGTGCCGCTGGTCGCTTCCGACCTGAAGCAGCAGGACCTTGCAACCCACGCCAAGGCCGCCTGGGACCGCGCCATCGAGCTCGGCGAGGAGCATGGCTACCGCAACGCACAGGCGACCGTGATCGCGCCGACCGGCACGATCGGCTTGGTCATGGATTGCGACACCACCGGCATCGAGCCCGACTTCGCGCTGGTGAAGTTCAAGAAACTCGCCGGCGGCGGCTACTTCAAGATCATCAACCGCGCCGTGCCGGAAGCGCTGCGCACGCTCGGCTATTCCGAAGCCCAGATCGCCGAGATGGAGGCCTATGCGGTCGGCCACGGCAACCTCAACCAGGCGCCGGCCATCAACCCCGGCGCGCTCAAGGCCAAGGGCTTCACCGACGACAAGATCGAGGCGCTCAACGCAGCCTTGAAGTCGGCCTTCGACATCAAGTTCGTCTTCAACCAGTGGACGCTCGGCGCCGACTGGGTGAAGGAGACGTTCGGCTTCACCGACGAGCAGCTCAACGACTTCTCGTTCGAGATCCTGCCGGCGCTCGGCTTCTCCCGCAAAGACATCGAGGCCGCCAACATCCATGTCTGCGGTGCGATGACGCTGGAAGGCGCGCCGTTCCTCAAGGCCGAACACCTCGCCGTGTTCGACTGCGCCAGCCCGTGCGGCAAGATCGGCAAGCGTTCGCTGTCGATCAACAGCCACATCCAGATGATGGCGGCAGCACAGCCCTTCATCTCCGGCGCCATCTCCAAGACCATCAACATGCCCAACGATGCGACGGTGGAAGACGCCAAGGGCGCCTACATGCTGTCGTGGAAGCTGGCGCTGAAGGCCAACGCGCTCTATCGCGACGGCTCGAAGCTGTCGCAGCCGCTCAACTCCTCGCTGCTCGCCGATGGCGAGGACGACGAGGACGAAGCCGTCGAGCAGCTGCTCGCCGCACCTGCGGCAGCACGTGCCGCACAGATCACCGAGCGGATCGTGGAGCGCATCATCGAGCGCGTGTCGCGCGAGCAGGAAAAGCTGCCCGGCCGCCGCAAGGGTTACACGCAGAAGGCCAAGATCGGTGGCAACACCATCTTCCTGCGCACCGGCGAATATGACGATGGCCGTCTCGGCGAGATCTTCATCGACATGAACAAGGAAGGCGCGACCTTGCGTGGCCTTCTCAACAACTTCGCCATCGCCATTTCGCTCGGCCTGCAATATGGCGTGCCGCTCGACGAATATGTGCACGCCTTCACCTTCACCAAGTTCGAGCCGGCCGGCATGGTGCAGGGCAATGACGCCATCAAGAGCGCGACGTCGATCCTCGACTACGTGTTCCGCGAGCTGGCGATCTCCTATCTCGGGCGCAACGATCTCGCTCATGTCGACCAGTCGGACTTTTCCAACACCGCACTTGGCCGCGGCATCAGCGAAGGCAAGACTGATGCGGTTTCCAAGGGCCTGACCCGTGGCGCCTCGCCGGTGAAGCTGGTGTCGCGCGTCAGCGGCAATGATCCGAAAGGCTTTGCGGCCCCCTCGGGCGCCCCTGCCCGCTCGGTGCCGACCGCCTTCTCCGGCTCCAACGTGCTGGCGCTGAAACCTGCTAGCGACGAAGCGGTCGCCTACAAGCGCGACTATGAGGAGCGGGCAAAGGAACTGGCCGAGGACATCGCCTTCGAGGAAGCCGCTGCTTCCGATGCCACGGCAGGCTTGTTCACCGACGCCGCGGCCGTTGAGGCGGCCGAAGCCAAGAAACTCGCCAACGACCGCCGCGCCAAGTCCCTGCTCCAGGGCTACACCGGCAATTCCTGCTCCGAGTGCCAGAACTTTACGATGGTGCGGAACGGGACTTGCGAGAAGTGCGACACGTGCGGTTCGACGAGCGGGTGCAGCTGAGCATATTCTGAGGCGCTAAAACGCAACATCATCGGCCCGGTCGCAAGATCGGGCTGATTTATTTAAACCGTCAAAAAAGTGATTCTTGGATTTCGTTCTCAACCCCATGATCGAGCCGGATCACACCATTGATAAGCCATTGCGGATAGGCTTTGTGGGTCCCCATCGCGAGAACAAAACCTTTCTTCGAATACTCGACTCCAAATCTTTCCGTCATTTTTCGCAACGTTTCCGTTTCGCCATAAAGCCGTTGCCATTTGAGAAAAGTCGCCTCTATCTCCCAATCCTGACAAGTTCCTTCACGTGACCCATCTGCCGTTTCGTATTTATACTTGAAGAGAAATGGAGCTGGTTCATACGGAACTAAGCTCTTGTCCAGAAACCCAAACAGGCTATTGGCCTCCTGATCGTGCCACTTACGAAATCGCGCTTTCTCGTCCTCAAACGTAGCGCGATCTTTTCTTTCAACCACAAACTCAGCGTTCAGTGGTCGAATCAGTGCCAAACTTCGACCTCGTTCTAGTTCGGTATTAAGACTGAAAACAACATGCCGAGCTAAGAATTGGGCTCGTGATTTTTCAGACAAACTGCCCGTTATTACGAGAGAACGATGCTCCAGCCTTCGGCTCTCGCTTCTGTGGTCGCCTTTAGGAAGGCTCCAGCCATACTCTATAGTATCCCATCTACCAAACTTTTGGGCATCTTCTAGAGTCCGAAAAGCTACTGGGTATAGCCGAATCCAGTTACCGTTGAAATCTAACCCTGCACAACAGACCAGCTCCCCGTGAGTTTCTCCAACGCGCGGCGCCGCCTTTACCAAAATCACCGCCGAGTCGCGCTGAGATAGAGATGCCAATCACGCAGCCTTTAGACAAAAGCCTTTCGGTACGCCAAGATTTTTAATTGAACTCTTTCTGATTTTCAATATCTCTTCACAAACAATAGAGCGATGGCAGTCTTTGTGATCCCTTTCAAAACACATCAAGCAGATGTTTTTTGTTTCCGCCTGCAATGCCAAATCACGGATTAATTTTCCAGCTTCCTCATTCGCGATATGGCTTCTGAAAATTCGCTCGAACCGCTGACGATCGCCGCTTCGGGCAGCCAGCCGACCCTCTCTGGGATCACCAAGAATTTTTGTGTGCCGATAGTCGATCGCACAATTTTCGAGATGGTTCCTAAGCGAGTTTTTGGAGAATCCGGGCTTTCTTGACAGGGGTAAATCTCTCACATCGACAAGCAATTCAACCTTTGCTGCCTTCAGTACGGATACGAAGTCGCCAATTTCAGAACCTTCGTAGCCAATTGTCAGTAGCGCCATGGGACATCTCATTTTCTGTTACCACGGTCATAGGCCATCAAACTTGTCCGAAGCGTGACGCACGATCAATCACTAGATCGCACATTAGTGACGCCGTGCGATCGCGGTTGGCTTCGGCCGACTCCTAGCCCGCCGGCAACACCCGCAGCGTCTGCTCGTCAAACAACGGCTCATCCTGCCCGATGCGGACGAACAGCAGCTTCCGCCCCTCACCCGTGGGCACCTCGAAATACTGGATGCCGTCAGGCATTTCGCCCCAGTCGCCGCACGGCGGCTCCGGGATCTCATCGGGGCTTGCTACCGCTTTCAGTTCTTTCGCGTAGGCGGCGTCGGGGCTGAATGTGTAGCGCTTGACGGCGGCAGGCGCGGCGTTCTCGGCGTAAAGGCTCGAATTCAAGAACTTGTTTGCATCTGCCCATGCCTTAGGCTTGCCCAGCTCAAAGTCTCTCGCCATGCCATCTCAGATGGTCGTCCATGAAGCTGGAGATGAAAAGATACGAGTGATCATATCCATCCTGCATCCGCAGCTTTAGCGGAATACCTGCTTTGTTGCAGGCCGCTTCAAGCAGCCAAGGCCTCAGCCCATCGTCAAGAAATCCGTCCGACGTTCCCTGATCCACCAAAAATTCGGGGAAACGGTATCCGTCGTCGATGAGCGACGTCGCGTCGCAGGTTCGCCACGAGGCCTCATCCTTGCCGAGATACTTCTCAAAGGCCGGCCTCGACCAGCCGGCGGTGCTTGGCTGGGCGATCGGGGCAAACGCCGAGCAGCTCTTGAAACGCTGCGGATTCTTCAAGGCAATCGTCAGCGCGCCATGCCCGCCCATCGAATGGCCGGAGATAGCCTGGCGCGCCATATCGGCTGGAAATTCAGCCGCGATGAGAGCTGGCAACTCCTCGGTGACATAGGAATACATGCGATAATTCTTCGCATAAGGTTCTTGCGTCGCATCGAGATAGAAGCCGGCGCCGGAGCCGAACTGCCAGTTGTCTCTTTCATCCGGAATGTCGGCCCCGCGCGGGCTGGTGTCAGGACAGACGACGATCAGGCCAAGCTCGGCGGCCATGCGCCTGTACTCGCCCTTGTCCATTACATTAGCGTGGGTGCACGTCAGGCCTGAGAGATACCACACAACGGGACAAGGCGCCTCCCGCGCCTGCGGAGGTATGAAAACGGCAAAAGTCATGTCGCAACGGCAACTCGTCGACCAATGGGAATAGACGCCCTGCACGCCGCCATGGGCTTTCGTTTGAGAGATGATTTTCATGTGTTCTCCACGTTGCAGGCCGAATGACGGTCGGCCCCACCACTGCCACCCAGCGGCAAGCACTTGAGTCCTGCCATCGTATGGTTCTTGTGTCGACGTATCTCAGCGCGGAAAAAGAACCTCACCCATGCCGAGCACTGCGTTATCCCCGCCATATTTGTGCGGTGCGCTCCCCAGAAGCGGCCGTTTCAAAATGCCCTCGGCGATCAGATGACGATCGATGATGGCGGCGAAAACGCTCTCGGGCGCGCCACATTCGACGAAGCTCGGCGACATGCGTGCCGGCGTGCGATCGAGAAGGATCGAACCGCGACGCATCAAATAGCCGGGCATATCACCGGTGCCACCGGCCACCACCAGCGTGCCGGCGATCATGCGGCTGCCGGCAAGGTCGCCGGAGCCTTTCAGCACCGCGATCAGGCCGCGCCGCATGCGGTCCGCCGCGAAGGCGCCCGCCTTGCCCCTGACGATCAACACACCGCCGTTCATGCCGGC
Organism: Mesorhizobium sp. M0870; assembly: GCF_040319775.1. Classification (NCBI taxonomy): domain Bacteria; kingdom Pseudomonadati; phylum Pseudomonadota; class Alphaproteobacteria; order Hyphomicrobiales; family Phyllobacteriaceae; genus Mesorhizobium; species Mesorhizobium sp. M0870. The sequence continues at coordinate 96,292 of NZ_JAMYOI010000007.1, read as the reverse complement.
CAGTTCCCCAACGAGCGGCGCACCGAGGTGGTCGCCGGCATTGCCTGTTATGTCGAGCCTGCCGCCGCGCATGCCGGAGCCGGCGTATGGACCCGAATTGCCTTCGATCGTCAGCTTGCCGCCGCGCATGGCGCGCCCGGCCTGGGCGCCGGCATTGCCAACGAGGCGAACCGACCCGGTCCGCATGCCTTGCGCCACAAGGTCAAGGCGCGCGCTTCCACCTTCGAACACGATGCTTGTCGGATCGCCGCCGGCGACGCGAAAAATGTCGCCCACCTTCGATCCGTGCTTCGACATGCCGATCTGAATTCTTTCGACGTCGCGCCTTTCGATCCCGGCCAGCCGCTCCGGCGTCAGCGGCGACAGGTCAAGGCGCTCCGGCGGCTCGGTAACCAGGGTGAAGGTCAGCCCCTTCATGGCAGCATATCCTTCAGCGAGTAGATGAATTTTCCGAGCTTGCCGCCGTAATTGCCGGCGCTGATGCGAACCGCGCCTCTTTTCGGTCCGAGCTCTATGACAGCCTTGATGCCGGCCTTCATCGCGGCGGCAACTGCATCATTGGTTTCACCATCGATGACGATTTCCAGGACGGCGTTGATGTCGGGACCGAGTTCACTCGCGACGACGCCGCGCAGCGTCGGCGCGTAGGCTTCGTTGGCCGAGGCGATCATGCCTTTGTATTTGCCACCTATCTTGGAACCCGAACGGGCAATGCCGCCCGGAAACGGCACGATGGCGCCAGGCACCATGCCGATCGCAGCGACCGCGGCCTCGGCAGCGGCCAAAGCGTTGGCGCTGCTTTGCGCCATGACAAAGAAATTGCCGCCACCGACAGCTTCCTTCGTCAGTCCGGTCGTTGCTTCGCACAGGAACTCGCCATCCATGACGGGAATACGCCAGAAATGCCTGTCGCCGATCTTCTTGGAGATTTGCCAGCCGTCGCCGAAATAACGCAGCGCCGAACCGAGCTTGAGCTCGGCGCTGCCCTGCAGCCCGGCAAAGCAGGCGGAACCCGGCGAGGTCAAAACGCACTGGCCGACACGATTGAGCAGTTGTTTCTGCAATTCGTCCGTTCCCATCGCGAAAATCATGACGCGGCAGCCCGGCCGGCCATCCGGTGTGGCCGATGGCGGCAGGTCGAGATCGATTGCCGCTTCGCAGCCGCAACCGATCACCGAGGTGGCGAAGCCGGTCATCGTGATCGCCGCCTGGCGAGCCCATTTCCGGCTCGGCGCGGTGATGACGATGGCGGTTGCGCGCATGCCGAAGGCTTCGGCGAAGGTATCGTCGATCGTCACCCCATTGACGCTCATGTTCGGCATGGCACCTCGCCGAATGGCTGTTCGCGCGCAATCGCGGAATCCGGAAAATTGAACCAGTCCAGCGACAGGCCGTAGCGCTGCTGGTGATAGTCCTCGAGGCGTCGCACCATTGCCTTGTCGACAGGCGGCTTGAGCCTCAATGCCTTGCCCCAGCGGTAATGGATGATTTCCCCGTCTTGCACGACGAGATCGCCATCCTTGAAAACATACGCCGCTTGTCCGAGCATTTTCGCGATACTGCGGTCCCTGCGATAGACAGCGATGTCGGCTGTTGCACCGGCGCCGAGATGGCCTCGATCCGTCAAACCGAGCAGCTTGGCCGGCGCCGCGCGCGTCATGATGGCGATTTCCTCGAACGTGTATTCGCGGTCGATTGCGGCCAGGGTAGAGAGCGCCAGAGCGGATCGTGAAAGTCCGGCGGTCATTTCGGCGCGCGCTTCCCGGCTCATCAGCAGTTCGAACAGCGCCGGATAAGCGGTAAAAGGTGCACCGTTGGGATGATCGGTGGTGAAGAACACACGCCAGGGATCGTCGATCAGGAGAAAAAGCTCGAGCCCGATCGCCCACTGCATCGTGCCGTAGAAGTCCTTGCCATAGCTGTAGGGCACGATGCCGCCGCCATTGCCGTCACCGTCATGAATGACGGTCTTTTTGGGGTGCGCGCTGCCACGCGCCGAAAACTGCCGCATGACGTCGGAGGAGACCGTGACCGTCTGGCCGAACATGACCTGGCCGATATCGATGGTGACTTCCGGCGTCGCGTTGACCAGTTCGGCAAGCCGTGCGGCGGCGGAAGAAAACCCGCGTTTTCCTTCGGTGCCATAGCCATAGAACTGGAGGTGGGCCAGGTGCAGCGGCAGCCCATCCGCCGCTGCAATCGTCGCAGCCGCCGTATCCGCCGATCCGGGGCTGCCCAGATTGTTGCAATGGACATGCAAGGGATGCGGCAGGCCAAGACTGTCGACGGCGGCCTGCAGCGTCTTGACGATCTTGCGCGAACTGACGCCAGAGGAAGGCACGACATCGTCCAGCGAGAAGGTGCGGACGTTCTCCTTGAAGGCGGCCGCCGCACCGGCGTTGATCACCTTGACCCCAAGCGCTCGCGTCGAAGCGACCGTCCAGGCGACATAGTCCTCGATCATCGTTCGGGGGGCGTCGTCGCGGATCATCGACAACAGGAAATCGTCATTGCCGAGAATGGCGAGGGTTGCTTTGTCGATGATCGGGATGTCAGCCAGTTCGAGATGCGTGTGAAGCGCCGCTCCCGGCGACATCGCCGGCTCGACGACCGTCGTAAAGCCCATCTTTGCGTAGAGGCAGCCGGTCTGGAACGTCGACCAGCCGGCATTGGAAAGCGGCGTCGTTGCTGGCCTCACCTGATGGGCGGCATGCTGTTCGGGCAAGAGCAGCCGCGCGGTGTTCACATTGCCGCCGCCGATGTGGGAGTGGATGTCGATGGCGCCAGCCATCACGATGCAGCCGCTGGCTTCGATGATCCGATCGGCCGCCCCTCCCGCCGGCGCCGGAACGATCTTGTCGTCCTTGATCCAGAGGTCGCCCTTGCCGAGACGGCCGTTGACGGGATCGATGATGTCGCCGCCGGCGATTTTCGTCAGCATGGCAGTGCCTCGGGGAAAGCATGGGTAGCGATCAGGCGGATGATCGTCGCGGCGGAAGGCAATTGCGAGGCCGCTTGCGCATCGATCGACCTGAGCGAGCCCGTGCGGCTGGAGTAGACAACCGCATCGTGATCGACCCCAGCCTCGCCGATGGCGATGGTGACCGCGGCGCCGGCAACCGGCTCTTGCGTTTTCGTCAACGCAATCAGCGCGATGCGGCGCTTTTTTTCCTTCGGTTGAGCCGTTGTGGCGGAGATCCGCAGGTGCAGGTCGGCTTCGCCGGCAGCGATCATGCGCGCCACATCGTAACGCCAGGGATCGAATTCCGGGAAGCCGCGTGCAAAGCCGGTCCGCAGCGGAAAACCTGTCATCCAGGCCGAGGCGAGCGTGCTACCCCAGCCGTTTTCGTTCGCCGGCAGATGAAGGCCGGATGCGCGCGAGTTGCGATTGAGGTCGGCGATCAGTCCTTGCAGCATCTCCAATGCCAGGCCTTCGGCGGCGTGGCCTGAAAACAGGAACACGGGAAAACGCGCGGCCGCCAGAGCTTTGGCGAAATCATTGAAATTCGACACCGGTTGCGATGTACGCTGCCCTTTGTACTGTGCCCTCAGTGCCGCTAGCGTGGCGGCGAGGCTGGCTTGGCCACAGGAAAGTTGCGTTGCCTTGCGCCCGCCGTTCAGCGGCGACACGGACATCCCGTTTGGACCTACCACGAAGAACGCGCGCTGGTTCCCGGTCGAGAGGTCGGGAACCGTCCCGTCGAGTTCGCCAACAAGACCATGATGGATCCGCGGGATCTCGCCCACGATCACCACGACATCGGCACGCCGGCGCGTCTCTCCGGGGGCGACGGTCATTGCCCCCTTGTCGGTAAAAAGCGCGGTCTCCCGGGCAAGTGCCGCGCCATCGGCATGGTCGTATGCCGCGCCAGCCCGCTCGGCCAGCGCGATCGCCGCCCTCGTGCCGTCTATATCCGTATCAAAGCTGAAAACCGGGCACCGACTTGACGACAATAGCGACGCGGCATGCGTAGCCGCGTGCTCAATCAGCGCTTCCCGGTTGCCGATCCAAGCAACCGCCATTCGCTAAACTACTTTCTGGTGCCGGCCCGATCCTAGACGAAACTGGATTGGCCGTGAACCCCACCTTGCAGCAGATCAGCGAATGTTTTCATACGCGTCAACAAATTCCGACCCTGCTTAGTCATATTTGACGTAAGCGAAGCGTTGATCGGTCAGCGGAGTGCCTTCCAGTGCCCCGCCTTCCTTGGCCGGCTGCCACTGGACAACATCCTCGATCTTTTTCGCCAACTCGAAATCCTTGTCGGTAATGCCTTTCGCCGCGTGGTTCGTCAGGCGCACCTCGACCCAGGCATAGGAGGCGGTGATATCGGGATGGTGCCACGCCGCCTCGGCGAGATGGCCAACCGTGTTGATGACCATGAGCGTCGATTTCCAGCTGTGGGTCTTGTATTTGCGCCGGATCCAGCCGTTTTCGTAACGCCATTTCGGCAGCTCCTTGTCAAGCCGATCGGCGATCTCGGCTTCCGAATAGACCTTTTCCTTGACTGTCTCGTTCATCTCGACCTCCGCGAATTGCTCGGTCTGTCTACGCGCCGGAGCCGGCAAACACGTGGATGCATTCTCTTTGGCTTGCCCCATCGACGAAAACAGTTATCATGGTACCGGGCACCTAAACTTCCATGATGCATCCATGATGCACCCATCGGGGGGCAGATGTCGAATTCTGTTACCATACGAGTGCCCGCTCGCCTGCACCTCGGCTTCCTTGATCTCAATGGCGATGCCGGACGGCGGTTCGGCAGCGTCGGGCTTCCATTGAGCGAACCCGAAACCGTCGTCACCCTGTCGCGGTCCGGCGAGACCATCGTCGAAGACTCCGAGAGCACCCGCGCCAGCGAGCATCTGTCGACGCTCTGCAAGCATCTCGGCATTCGCGGCCAGCACCATCTGGTGGTCGAGCAGTCGATCCCCAGTCATGCGGGTCTGGGGTCCGGCACGCAGATCGCCCTTGCCGTCGCCTCGGCATTGCGCACTCTCCATAATTTGCCTCTGGATATCGTCGGCGACGCCAGCCTGCTCGAGCGGGGCGGCCGATCCGGCATCGGCATCGCAAGTTTCGAAGACGGCGGCGTCATAGTCGACGCCGGCAAGAACGACCGCGGCGGAACGCCTCCGGTCGTCGCGCGGCTGCCGTTTCCGGAAGAGTGGCGCGTCATCCTCATCCTCGACCATTCCGGGCATGGACTGCATGGCGCTGCCGAGGTGGCGGCGTTTCGTTCGCTGCCGCCATTCCCAACGGCAGGCAGCGGGGAGATCTGCCGGAGGGTGCTGATGGGCATTATGCCGGCTCTGGTCGAGCGGGACCTTCCGGCATTCGGCGCCGCCGTCACCGCGATACAGATGCTGATCGGCAGCCATTTCGCCCCGGCGCAGGGCGGCGTGTTCACCTCGAAGGGGGTCGAGATGGCGGCCCACCGTCTCAATGAAGCAGGCGCCGTCGGCATCGGCCAGAGTTCCTGGGGGCCGACAGGCTTTGCCTTCGCGCCATCGCATGACGCCGCACTCAAGTTCGTCGACGCGGTTCGGAAGACGAAAGTTGGAGACGGCCTTGAGATCAAGATCGTCAAGGGCAGGAACTCCGGCGCGAAGATCAGCTCAACCAGGCTGAATCTCGTCGGCAGCTGACGCTCCCGTTTCAGGCAGAAAGGCAAGAAATGGCCCGCAAACACATCCTGCACATGCTGACACCGTTGAAGCAGATGAGCCCCTTCGACGTGAATATGGCGCTCGACGCAGGTTTCGACGCCGTCGTCCCCTATGTCGATGTAAGCCTCGCCGAAGTGACAGGCCTGGTCCAGGACGCGATCTTTTCGCGCCCGCCGGATGCGGGTGTCGACACCGGCATCTTCATCGCCGGGAAAGATGCCTCGTTGGCGCTCGACATGTTCGACGCCGCGAAGAAGGCGATGGTGCCGCCTTTCCAGGTTTCGGTATTTGCCGATCCGGCCGGCTCGTTCACCACGGCCGCGGCGATGGTGGCCAAGGTCGAAAAGGCGCTGGAGAAGAAATTCCAGCGTGGGCTCAGGGATACGAGGGTGGCTGTTTTCGGCGCCACCGGCGTCGTCGGCTTCTGCACCGCCGTCATCGCGGCAGAGGAAGGTGCACGGGTCACACTTGTCGGCCATGACGGCATTGAAAGGGTCAAGCAGATCGCGGCCGAGATCGAAAGCAGATTCAACATCATCGTCGATGCCGCTGACGGATCGAGCGACGCCCGCAAGACAAAGCTGGTCGAGGCAAACGAAATTATCCTGGCTTGCGCTAAAGCCGGCGTCCAAGTGGTCTCCAAAGCCCAATTGAAAGGCAATGACCTGCTTATTGCGGCCGACGTCAATGCTGTTCCCCCGGCCGGCATCGAAGGATTGGCCGTCAATGCCAATGGTGATCCACTCGAAACGGCAAAAGCTGTCGGCATTGGTCCGCTTGCCATTGGCAATGTCAAATATAAGGTCGAATTCGGTCTCTTCAAAAGAATGATCGAATCCGAAAAGACGATCACGCTCGATTTTCAGGAAGCGTTTTCCCTTGCACGCGAGATTGCCAAGTAACGCCGGATCTCTTTTGATCGCGGCAATTTCAGGCCGGGCGCTGGCCGCCGCCGCGCGTCGCGCCGGTTATCGTCCGCTGGTCGCCGATTTCTTTTGCGATACGGACACCGTCGCGCTCGCAGAACGCGCGACGACATTGCCGGGCGACCTGCAGGGGGGCGTCGATGGCGAGCGCATCATCGACACGCTTCGGCGATTGGCTGGCGACGACCTCCCGGTCGCCATTATCCTGGGCTCTGGGTTTGAGCGGATGCCTGAGACCGTGGACAAGATCGCGCGACACTTTCCGCTCGCAGGCAATGGCGGCGGCGCGATCCGCAGGATCAAGGATCCGCAGTTGCTGGCTGATGATTGCACCGAACTCGGCATCCCGCATCCGCAATTGCGATGGGACCAGCCGCCTGATCCGGAGAACTGGGTGGTCAAGACCGCGGGCGGCGCCGGCGGCGGGCACGTCAGACGAGCAGCCGGAGAAAGCCCGACCGCCGGCCGCTATTTCCAGCGCTTCGTTGCCGGACGCAGCATCTCGGCCCTGTTCGTCGGCAACGGGCAAACCGCGCACATCGTGGGCTTCAGCCAACAGTGGACGTCCCCCTCCCCGACAGCGCCCTATCGCTACGGCGGCGCCGTGCGGTTGAGACGCTTCGATCGCAGACAGGCGGCGCTCATCGGCGGTTGGCTCTCAAGTCTGACGCGGCGCGCCGGCCTGGTTGGATTGTGCAGCGCCGATCTCATCCGCGGGCCGGATGGCTACAAGTTCATCGAGATCAATCCGAGGCCGGGCGCCACCCTCGACATTTTCGACGATGTCGAAGCGCCATTGATCGAAGCGCATCTGCGCGCCGCGACGGGTCAGGTCTTCCGCTTGCCGCGCTTCGTCGATTCGATGGCGTCGATGGTGACTTACGCCGCGACGCCAATCACTCACTTTCCGTCGATCGCCTGGCCTGAATGGACAGCGGACCAGCAGTCGGCTGGCACCCGTCTGATTGCCGGCGACCCTGTCTGCACGGTCTTCGCACGCGGTCCGAGCGTCCAATCGACCAAGCGGCTCATCAAGGGACAAGCCAGTCAATTGCAACTCCAATGGGAAGGAGACCGGACATGAAAGACGGTTCGGCATTCCTGAACGACAATGCACAGCGCATCGTTGACGGCATGATCGGCGACGCCGAACGCCTGCGTATCGTCGTCTCCACGGGGCCATTGGGCGAGCGCCTGATCGATGCCGGCGCCAAGACCGTCGGCAGCGTCGAAGCCGGGCTGCGCATGGCTGAGGCCGCGATGGGCGGTCTCGGCAGCGTTTCGGTGTTCATGGATCGCGCGTCACAGCAATGGCCGTTCACCGTCGAAGCGCGATCTTCGCAGCCGGTGCTAGCCTGCCTGGGCAGCCAGTATGCGGGCTGGAACCTGTCTGGCCAGGACTATTTCGCCATGGGATCTGGACCGGCGCGGGCACTCGCCCGGGTCGAACCGCTGTTCGAAACACTTTCCTATCGCGACATCGCATCGTCCGCGGTGCTTATCCTGGAGACCGCCGAACCGCCTCCCCGCGCGATCGTTGAGAAAGTGGGCAAGGCAACTGGACTGGCGACGGAAAAGCTCACCTTCCTCTATGCGCCGACACAAAGCCTTGCCGGCGGCGTGCAGATCGTTGCGCGCGCGCTCGAGGTTGCCCTGCACAAGATCAACGATCTCAAATTCCCGCTGGAGAACGTTGTCGATGGCATCGGAACGGCTCCGATCCCCGCCCCCCATCCGGATTTCCTGACCGCCATGGGCCGAACCAACGATGCCATCATCTATGGCGGCAGCGTCCAGCTCTTCGTGAAAGGATCGGCGAAAGAAGCTGGCAAACTCGCGGAAAAACTCCCAAGCAGCGCCTCACGGGACTACGGCCAACCCTTCGCCGAGATCTTCACGCGGTTCAAGGGCGATTTCTATGCCATCGACCCGCTGCTGTTCAGCCCGGCCGAAGTGATCGTGACAGCGATCGAAACCGGCGATACGTTTCGCGCCGGTGGGCGTGATCTGAAGATGCTCGAACGGAGTCTCGGCTAAGAGGATGGCGGTGCAAAGGGATTCGTCCGTCATTCGCCTGCCCGACGACTGCATTTCGTGCAGCCCTGCCGCGGACGCGGCAATGAGGGCGTGGAATCGCTCGCGCCGCCGACATTCCCGCACCCGAGAGGCCACATGATCCCTCGCATCCTGATCGTCAGCGACAAAGTGGACACCGGCTCCAACGGCCTGGCGGCAGGGCTTGGTCGGCGGGGCGCCGCCGTTGCAGCCGCGCCGCTGGCGGCTATCGCATTCGACACCGGCAGCCCGAGCGGGCTTTCGATCCCTGGCTTCGGCGGCACGCTGCCCGACGCCGTGCTCGTCCGTTCGATCGCCGCTGGATCGTTCGAAGCGATTACCCGGCGCCTCGGCGTGCTGCACGCGTTAAGCAGACTGTCGGTTCCCGTGTGGAATTCCGCGCAGGCGATCGAGCGCTGCGTCGACAAGTCGATGACGACATTCCTCTTGAAAAATGCCGGCCTGCCTACGCCACGCACCTTTGCCGTAGAAGGACTTGCCGTCGCCGAGGAGATCGCGGCGCAAGAGCTTCCGCGGGGACCGCTGGTGCTGAAACCATTGTTCGGGGCGCAAGGCCGCGGGATAAAGCTGATCCGCACGCTCTCGGACCTGCCGGCCGCAGAAGAGGTGAACAGCGTCTACTACCTTCAGCAATATGTGTCGCGTGCCGGTCCGCCTTTCCGGGATTTTCGCGTCTTTGTCTGCGCCGGCGAGACCGTGGCGATGATGAGCCGCATCAGCGACGACTGGATCACGAACGTCAACAGGGGCGGCGTGCCGGAACAGGTTTCCGAACATGGCAAGGCGGAACTGGCCTCGCTGGCTGTCGCCGCGTCAGCTGCGGTCGGCGCGGATTTTGCCGGCGTGGACATCGTGCGGGCTGACGACGGCAATCTGCTCATACTCGAAGTGAACAGCATGCCCGCCTGGTCGGGATTGCAATCGGTGGTCGCCGTGAACATCGCCGAAGCAATCGCCGATGCCTTGCTGAAACTCCTGGCCGACCGCGCCGAAGCGGCCGCCGCGCCGCGGCCCTACCGTTTCGCCGCGCCTGCGAATTCGTGAGGGCCGCTAGGTTGGCGCTATCGCGTGAACGCCTCCGGGCCAGCTACAAGGATGCCTGCAGGATGGAGATCGAAGCCCTCAAACCGGGCAACGTCCATCTGTTCGCCGACGGACACGGCATGTCGGCCGCTCAATTCATGATGAGTGCGGAGGTTTCTTCCGGGCCGCTGACCGATCCTCGTCTGCCGGTCGGACAGCGCATGCTGGAGGCGGTGCGCGCGACCCGACTGGCGGTCGCAACCAATACCAATCTCGGAATCATCCTTCTGACAGGGCCACTGATATGCGCCGCCGAAATGAGCGGTGACAGACTGCAGGACAATCTCGACTCGCTGCTTCGGGCTTTGAGCGTGCAGGATACCAAGGCGGTGTTCGAGGCGATCGTCACGGCCGCGCCAGGTGGCCTCGGAGAAGCCGCCAACGATGTGCGGCAGGAGCCGAAGATCCATTTGCTGGACGCGATGCGGGAGGCCACCGACCGCGACATGATCGCCCGCCAGTACGGCAGCTGTTTCGGCGACGTGTTCGGGGTCGGGCTCGCGGCGCTGGATGGAGCGTTGGCACGTGGAGAAACCGGCATGTGGCCGACGATATTCGTCTACATGGCGTTTTTCGCCGACTTCCCCGACAGCCATGTGATGCGCAAGCACGGCGTTGACGTCGCAAATCAGGCGCGGCAGGAAGCCGTTGCCGTCCAGGCGGCGCTCCATGCCGAGGGCGACGAACCGTCTCGCATTCGCCTGCTCATGGAGTTCGACCGTCGGTTAAAGGCCGACAACATCAATCCCGGCACCTCGGCCGACCTCACCGTGGCTACTCTTTTAGTCCACACCCTCGCCCTCACCTTGCATAATCGCGGCGTTGGTGCTTGACTTCCAAAAGCGGAAGCTGTGCTTCCGCGGCTATCTAGCCAACCGGTCCGGGCAAATCCGGACGCTGCCAACAAGGATAGCTGTCCATCGAGCGCCTGCTCGGTTGCAGCGTCCGTGGACACCATAATTGTGTCTTGGAGGAAATTGGCATGGCAAAAATCTCAAAGGTTATGGTCGGTGAATCGCTGGTGGGAGACGGCAACGAAGTCGCGCATGTCGACCTGCTCATCGGCCCGCGGGGGAGCGCGGTCGAAACGGCATTCTGCAACGCGCTTACCAACAACAAGGACGGCTTTACTTCGCTTTTGGCGGTGATCGCGCCCAATCTTCAATGCAAGCCCAACACCGTGATGTTCAACAAGGTCACGATCAAGGGCGCCAAGCAGGCGGTCCAGATGTTCGGCCCGGCGCAGCACGCCGTGGCAAAGGCCGTGCAGGACAGCGTCGCGGACGGGACCATTCCGGCCAACGAAGCGGACGACGTGTTCATCTGCGTCGGGGTATTCATCCATTGGGACGCGGCGGACGACGCCAAGATCCAGAAATACAATTACGAGGCGACAAAGGAAGCTATCCAGCGCGCCGTTGCAGGAACGCCGACCGCCGCCGAAGCAACGGCCCAGCGCGACAAGGTCAAGCATCCGTTCGCAGCCTAGACAAGAGACAGCCCCGCACAGGAAAAACCCTCTTCTGAGACGGATGGTCTGTTGCGCCGGCTGAAAAAGGTTCTGGGCTTTTGAAACGTCAACTCCCCAAGGGCGCTCGCCCGTCGGGAGTTGACGAGCGACGATTGTCAGGCGCCGAGTGACGCGAGGCGGCCGGGGGTGAGCGTAGCGTTGTGCAATGAGGTTGCGACCAGCGCCGCGGCGACACCCATCGCGGACAAGGCGCTGATGTCGGTCTCATCTCGGACGCCGCCGGCCGCGATGACGGCGCGATTTCCGGCCTTGGCCTTGACCTCCTGCAACCGCCCGAAGTCGGGACCGGCGGCCGCACCGACCTTGGCCAGCGTCATGACAATCACCTTTTGCGGCCAAAGCTCGGGCTCATCGAGAAGAGAACGCGGTCCGCAAAAACTATCGCCGACGAAATCAAGGGACAGGATGAGATCGGGATGATCGCGAAAACGCCGCAGCAACATGTCGTCCCGCTGCGATTCAGAGCCCAAAACAGGAGACAGCGAGCGTTCGGCAAGCGCCGCCAAAAGTGTCTTTTCGTCGGCCACACCGGCATCGACCCAAAGTTCCGGCGGCTCCGCCATCGTCCTCAGCCGGGCGAGTGCGTCGCTGTTTGGCACACCGCCTTCGATAGCGTCCAGATCCGCGATGTAGAAGGTCGAAAAAGGATAAAGCCCACGCAGTCCTTCAGCGACCGCGACGACATCAGGGCTTCGGCTGAGCGGCGTAACGATCGGCCTGTAGCGATCGCGTTTTCCCTGCTGGGCGCGAACCACCACGCCGTCTTTCAGGTCGAGAACCGGAATGATACGCAACGCTTTTTTCACCGACCAATTGCCCCCGTCATGAAAGCTTGAAGCGTGGAAAAAAGAAAGGGCATCATTGCCGGTTTCGACATTGGCGGCGCACATCTGAAGGTGACCCGCGCACAAGACGGTCGCATCGTCGAGGCGGTAACGATCGCAACGCCGCTCTGGCAAGGGCTGCACAAGCTGGCTTCAGCCCTCGACGAAACGGCTCCGATCTACGCGGGTGCGGATCTCAACGCATTCACCATGACAGGCGAACTGTCGGACATCTTTCCGTCTCGCGATGTCGGCGTAGCGGCTCTGCTGGGTCAGATTTCCACCCATTTCCCCACAGACAAAAAGCTGGTCTATGCCGGACCATCCGGTTTCGTCGGGGTCGAGCGGGCAGCGCAGCTAGGCGCCGATGTGGCTTCCGCCAATTGGCACGCGACAGCCTTATTGGTGGCAAAACTTGCCGGCGATGCCCTGTTCGTCGACATGGGCTCCACCACCACCGATATCATCGCCATCAAGAACGGCGCCGTGGCCAATGACGGCTACACCGACGCCGGACGGCTTCTAACCGGCGAATTGGTCTATACCGGCTTTACCAGAACATTCCTGTTCGGCGTAGCCTCGTCGGCTCCCGTCCGTGGCAGGCTAACGCCGCTGATGAACGAGTATTTCGCCTCAATCGCCGACGCTCACCGCATCCTGGGCGTGCTCGACGAGGACGACGACAGGCACCCTCCCGCCGACGGCAAGGAAAAGACCGTGGATGGCTCGATCGCGCGGCTGGCGCGCATGGTCGGGCGCGACGCCACTGACCTTACCCCGCCGGAATGGGGTGAAGTCGCGCGCTGGTTCAGCGAGCAGCAACTGCGCAAAGTGCACGATGCAGCGTCGCTGGTTGCCGGAACCCTGCCTCGGGATGTCCCGATCGTCGGCGCCGGAATCGGCCGCTGGCAGATCAGGCGACTGGCAGAACGCATGGAACGCAGTTACATTGATTTCGCCGACATCATCCCCGCTGATGACACCATTCGCGGGCAAGCGAGCAGCGCGGCACCCGCGTCCGCGGTGGCGCTTTTGGCGGGATATCCTTCGTAAGCAGGTTGCGGCGCCCGCGCCTATGCTCGCGCGTCCTCGCTACCGGAACTTTTGGCGGTCAAGTGATCGCTGACACGCTGCATCAGCCAGCCCCAGGCTTCCTTTTCACCGTCGCCTGCTGTCTTTTCGATGGCGATCGAAAGGTAGGCGATTTCCGCCTCGATCTTGTCGCGCGGCAGCATGCCGAGCCGGCTGACCAGGATGGCCAGCTCAAGCACCGCCGCCTTGGCTCGGTTGAGGCCGGTGAACGGCGCAAGCGCTTCCTCCCGCACCACGCGGCAGAAATGGCGGGGGCGCACGCCATTGTCATCGACTGCCTGGACTTGGAGCCCCGAATACGCCAGCGCCGCCTCGAGCCTCGGCACCGGAAACCCGTCAACCGGAACGATTGGCCAATGCTTGCGGCCTGTCAGGCAGCCGGCAAAGACACGCACGTCGTCGGTATAATTGGCGATGGCGAACGGCACTTCGGCGAGATTGTCGAGCGTGACCGACGGCCGGAACGGCGCAATCACCCAGCCGTCATTCTCGGCAATGATGCCGATCGGCGCGATGTGGACGTTGCCTGCCTTGTTGACCGTCGTGATGATCGATTCGCGGATGTAGGGCATGGTCCTAGCGCTCTTTCCTTGCGCGGAGCGTCTTGCCCGGCTCGGCAAGACGGGTACGGTCGGTTTCGGGAGCCGGCGCGGCAACGCCCCATGCGAGCGGCTCGTCCTGCACATAACGCTTGCCGAGGCGCCACGCGATCTCGGCCTTCATCAGTTCCGCGCCGAGGTAAAAAGCGTGTGCGCCATCGGCGTTGACGTCCAGCCCGGCAAAAAGTTCGAACGCATCCGTGGCAACTGCATGCCCTTTGCTATTGAAAACATGGATGCCGTCCTCCGCTACCGCGATCCGGAAGTTGGCATCGCGCACCTGGACCGCCAATGCCTCGATATCGTCGGTTGAGGCTGTGAAAGGCTTGCGATCGTGGACCTGCAACAGGCCTGGGTGATAGCCGCGCGGCAAGGCGCCGTCCGTGCAAGCAGCCAACATGACGCGGCGGGCGATATCGTGCTCCTCGATCGTCCGCACCGTGTGTGGGCTGACATGCACCGCCAGCACGTTTCGGATCCGGAGTTCCGAGCAGAGTCCCGCTAGAACGGCCGTAACACCAGAACTGTCCGCGTCGGTCAATTCGGTGAGATTGCCGGTGCCCATCAGCAATTCGACGTCCGGCCAGCGGCGCCGCGCCTCGATGAAGCGCCCGAGTGAAACGGCGAAGCCGAAATGGATCGGGTCGAGCACGGGATCGGCAATGAAGGCGATACCGGCCTTTTGCGCGGCTTCGATGGCCCGGCCGAGCGAATCCAGATCGCCAGGCGTGGAAGGTATCAACACTGCCGTAGCCCTATGATCGAAGATCAACGGCAGCGTGTTCTCATCGAGGCTGAGAAGATAGTCCGCGCCGGCGCGTGCCCCGATCGTCAGTTCGTCCACGCTGGCCGAATCGACGCTGACCATAAATCCCCGTGCCTTGAGCGCTCGCACAGCCTCCGCCAGCAATGGAAACGGCGTCTCCGGCAGGCAGCCCAGATCGATGACATCGGCGCCGGCCGCAGCTAGCATCGAGGCCCTCGCCATCAGTGCCTCGACCGACAGCATCGGCGCATCGACGATCTCGGCGAAGATGCGCATATCGTGACGCGTCAGATCCGGCGGTTTGCCCGCCCGGCCAAGGAAGGCCGGAAGGTCGGCGATCTCGTCGGGGCCGCGCACAAAAGGCACGCCGAAATGCTCCGACAGGTGCTCGATGTTTCCCCGATAGCGTCCGGGTAGGATGACGCGGTCGGCGTCTCCTGTCAGAGTGAGCCGACGCTTCACAATGTCCTCGCTCATCAGCGCGGCGACCTTGACGCCGACGTCGACGATTTCCCACGCGAATTCGGTTCTGCCCAGCCCGGCCAGCAGCCGTTCCAGCCGCGCCTTGGCCAGATGGCCGGTAAGAAAAACCAGCCGCTCAGCCATCGCTTGCGAGTTCGGCCTGTCGCCGTGTGAGCGAGGCTTCGAGATCAGCGAGCGACTCGACCACCTGGGTCCGCTCGAAACTCTTCAACTGCTCGGTATTTTCCAGATCGATCCTGCGCGGATAGACCTTGACCAGCCCGTGCGGTGCCTGGGTTTCGAGTTCCGGTGCGGTGTCGCAAGCAAAGACGATGGCTGGCACACGGCACTTTCCCGCTTGGGCAAAGACATTGGTGGCGAGCGTGTCGGAAATGCCATGCACGCATTTGGCGACCGTGTTGGACGTGGCCGGCGCCACCACGACCGTGTGATAGACACCGTGGTAGAATTCGCCGACCGGGATCGCGCTCGCGGTCTTGTCGTGCAGCACGCGCGTCGTCTCCGGGAAATCAAGTTTGAGCTTGTACATGCGCAGCACTTCGTTGGCGGCCTTCGACACGAAGACATCGCAATGTTCGAGTTGGCGAACAAGTGCGAAGCTCTCCGTAAAAAAATGCCCGGAACCCGTCAAAACCCACGCCCAGCGCGGCACATGCAGCTTCACCATCGGCTATCCCGCCTTCTTTGCCGACGACCCTGTAGAAGCCACGATCCTGATGCCGGGCAGCTTGCCTAACACGAGCATCGCGCCGGCCTCGGCAGCATCCTTCGGACCGGCGAGATGGAAATCGACGCCGTCAGGCAGCATGGCGGCAAAGCCTGGGTCGACAATGCCTCGGGTCCTCAGGCTGTCAGCGGTATCGCTGTCGAAGAATGCACCGGTCTGCTTGATAAGCAACAGCGCGTTTGCGCCAAGCTTACCGGCAAGCCAGGCGGCCAGAGAATCGGAGGTAATGTCCCAGGAGGCCGGAACATCCAGCGCCGGCAGTGCCAGTGACGACGGCAGCCACACCGGAACCTTCCCCGCCTCCAACGCTCGCCCGATCTCATCCAGCGACCGTGCCGGCGTCAGCCTTTCGTCCCGGTCGAGGATGACATGGCCGAACTGTTCCATGGCCAGGATCGCCATGGCATGTGCGGCGGTGTCGGAAAAATCCATGCGTGTCTGCGTCTCACGCACATGATCGGCAAAGAGCCCGCCGCCGGGCACGATGACGATCGGCAGCCGGGAACCCGCCAGCGCTGCGATCCAGCTCTTCATCTCCGCCGCGTGGGCCGTGCTGCCGCCAAGCTTGACGATGGCCCGTCGGAGCATTTCGGGGCGTTCCTGGCGCGGCCGGAAGACAACGCTTCGGTCTTCTCGGCCAGCGGTGCCGGAGGCAGCGCCGCGTCCCGCCGATTGGCGCTTGCGTTCGATCTCGACGCCGACACCGCCAGGACCGAGCTCGAGCTTTTCCACCCTTACCGTAACGCGCACGACCCGCTGGTTCTCCAGGACGTGCGCTGCCACCTGCTCGGCCAAAGCCTCGCTGAGCTGGATATGGCCTCGCGCGACGATGGTGCGAATGCCGTCCATGATGATGTCATAAGAGAATACATGGCGCATGTCCTCGGGATGGTCGGTGATTTGCAGCACGTCGGCGGTCACATCAAAGCGCACTTTTTGAGTATGGCCATGCTCGAAGCTGTAGGCGCCGATCTGGACCGGCAGAACAAAATCCCGCACAAAAGTCCTGTCCGTGCCCAGTGTCGGGTCGGTGTCCGGCGAATAGCCTCTCGCCGCCAACAGGCGATAGTCGATACTCAATTGACCGCCGGTCCCGGATTCCGTCGGGATCAACTCTCGAATCTGCGAGACCGCCTCGGCGCTGATCGAACTCGTGCGACCGGAATGGCCACACAGCGCCCCCCGAAAGCCGAGAAAATCCGGAGCGAAAGGCAATAGGCGCGGAATATCCGGAGCTTCCAACGATCCACTCAGGCCTGCCATCAGACCGAGCGATTTCGTGCGATCGACGAATCCCGGAATACGCTCCGGCGGCAGATGATCGAGCAGCCGGCCCTTCCCCTTTTGCGCGGTATCGACCATCACGCCATGGAAGCGATGCCTGGCGAACATCGGCAGAAGCTCGAACTCCGGCGCCAGATCGGCAAACAGCACGGCAATCAGCTTCGTTCGTGCAGCGAGCGGTTCGAGCGCTTCTACGCAGGCAGAGATATTTGCCGAAGGGAAAAATCCGATCTTCACATAGTCGACGCCGGTCGCCGCGATCTCTTCGGCCTTGATGCGGATCGTTTCGGGCTCCATCGGCAGGTCGCCGCAGACCGCGCTGACCGGAGCCCGACCAGCGATGAACGAAATGGTTCGGCGCATGGTTTCCGTGGACACCGCGCCCAGGGCTCCCGCCTTCGGGTCCTTCAGGTCGACGATATCGACACCTCCAGAAAGAGCGATCTCCGCCTCTTCGATGCCGGTGACGCTTGCCAGCATTCTGGTCATTTGAACAGTTTCTCCAGTTTGGAGGACAAGACGTTTTTATAAAGGCGGTCGATGCCCCTGCGCCACGTCTCGTCGGTGTTGCCACGCGAATCGACGCTGGCGACTTTCCGCACCGTTCTGGCAGGCGCGAAAAGTCGTCCGATAGGGTTTGATAAATTTTGCGGGTCGGCTAAGTTGATCATGGGCACCTTGACTTGGCGCGGGTCCGGCAACAGTCGAACCTTTGCGCAAGAATGGGTAATTACTATCGATGACGAGCGCGGTGCCAGGCACTCTCGCTGCCTTTTTGTGCTTTTTTTCCCTGACCGTCAACGTTTCCGACGCGACAGGCCAGGAAACGGTGGCGAAGCCGGAAAAAAAGACAACTGAAATCAAAATAGGTTATTTGCGGGCCTACGCACCGCAATTGACGCTTTCCATGCTCGACCTGCCGCCACGTGACGAAGGTGTCGCCGGCGCCGAGGTGGCAATCGGCGACAACAACACGACGGGAAAGTTCACCAACCAGAAATTCAGCCTGGACGTGACCGAGATCAAACCCGAAGGCGACGCGGTTCGGGCATTCGAGGACCTGATCGCCAAAGGCGACCGCTATGTGGTCGCCGATCTTTCAGCAAAACAATTGCTGTCGATCGCCGACATCGCCCGCGAAAAAGGCGTGCTGATCTTCAACGTCGGCGCGACCGACGACAGCCTTCGCGAGGAGGACTGCCGCATCAACGTTTTCCATATCGCGCCGACGCGCAGCATGCTGGCCGATGCGCTGGCGCAGTATCTCATGGTGAAGAAGTGGCCGAATTGGGTGCTGCTCTATGGATCGCATGAGCAGGATCATCTTTACGCCGATGCGTTGCGCCGCGCGGCGACCCGCTTCGGCGGCCAGATCGTCGCCGAGAAGGAATTCAAGGATACCGGCACAGCCAGGCGCACCGACACCGGCGCCACGCAGATACAGCAGCAGATTTCCGTGTTCACGCAAGATCTCCCGGAGCATGACGTGGTGCTTGTCGCCGACGAAAGCGAGGTTTTCGGGACCTACGTGCCCTATCGCACCTGGACGCCGCGGCTGGTCGCCGGCACGGCCGGTCTGGTTGCATCGTCGTGGCATCCCGCCAGCGAACAGTGGGGCGGCATCCAGATGCAGAGCCGCTTCCTGAAGACGACGAGCCGGCGGATGCTCTCCAAGGACATGTCGGCCTGGACGGCGGTGCGTGCCGTCGGCGAGGCCACCACGCGCACCAACGGCGACGATGCGAAAAAGATCAGCGACTACATGCGCTCTGACGATTTTTCGGTTGCTGCTTTCAAGGGGCAGAAGCTGACCTTCCGCAAATGGAACCTCCAGCTTCGCCAGCCGATCCTGCTTGGCGATACCAAGTCCGTCGTCTCGACATCGCCACAAGAGGGCTATCTTCACCAGGTCTCCGAACTCGACACGCTCGGTGTCGATCAGCCGGAAACGAAATGCGCTCTCAAGTAGAGTCAATCGGGAGGAATTTGCGTGCAGAAACGAGCTTGCGCATTCGCCATTCTCGCGGCCGGCCTGACAGTCAGCCCCGCATCGGCCTATACGGCCTACGTTTCCAACGAGAAGGACAACACGATGACCGTCGTCGACACGGCGACGATGCAGGTGATGAAGACCGTCGAAGTCGGCCAGAGGCCGCGCGGCATCACCATCTCGCATGACGGCAAGTTCGTCTACCTATGCGCCAGCGATGACGATACGGTCCAGATCATCGATACCGCGACGCTTGAAATCGTCGGTACGCTGCCATCCGGCCCCGATCCCGAATTGTTCGTGCTCTCGCCGGACGGCAAGACGCTTTATGTCGCCAATGAGGACGATAATCTCGTCACCGCCATCGACGTCGAAAGCAAGCAGGTCCTGGCCGAGATTCCGGTCGGCGTGGAACCGGAAGGCATGGGTGTCAGCCCCGATGGCAAGACCATGGTCAACACTTCGGAAACCACCAGCATGGCGCATTTCATCGACACCGGCACGCATGAGGTGACCGACAACGTGCTGGTCGACACGCGCCCGCGCTTCGCCGACTTCAAGCCCGACGGCACGCAGGTCTGGGTCAGCGCCGAGGTTGGCGGCACCGTCAGCGTCATCGACAACGCCAAACGCGAAGTGGTGAAGAAGATCCAGTTCGCGATTCAGGGACTGCGGGCCGAAACCATCCAGCCGGTAGGCATCGCCATCAGTGCCGATGGCAAGAAAGCCTATGTCGCGCTCGGCCCGGCGAACCATGTCGCGGTGATCAATACCGATACCTACGAGGTGGAGAAATACATCCTCGTCGGCCAGCGCGTCTGGCATCTGGCCTTCACGCCCGACCAGAAAACGCTAATCACCACTAATGGCAATTCCAACGATATCACCTTCATCGACACGGCCACCGACGAGCCGGTCCAATCGCTCACCGTGGGCCAGCAGCCCTGGGGTGTGGTCATTTCGCCCAAATAGCAGACATTGATCATCGGGAGGTCAAGACATGAAACTTTGCCGCAGGTTTTTCTTCGCCGCGCTCGCCGGATTTGTCCTTGCTCCGATCGGAGCAAGCGCCGACGACGCAACACCAAAACCGTCGCGTGCCAGCAAGAACCTGCCGGAATTGATTATCGGTTCGGCCGATTCCACCTATGCCGTCAATCAGAAGGACTTCGAGCTGATCGCCGGCCAGGGGTATCGCTGGAAGATCACCTCCAAAGGCGGTTTCGAATACAAGTTCGTGACCGACCTCTTCCGCAATGTCTGGATGGACCAGATCGTCATCAACGATTTGGAAGTGCATATGGACGGCGGACCAGCCTGGCTGGAATTCGACGATGCGGGAACGATCCAGGTGCAGTTCCATACCGTTCGCCCGGGCGAATATACCTGGTCGGTTCCCGACCTTGCCGACAAGGGACTGAAGGGCAAGATTACGATCAAGTGAGACAAAGGCGACCAGGGCGCCAGATAGCCAACGCGTCCTGAAGGAGCGACCCGGCATGCAGCATATGAGGACAAACGGTCCGGGAGAAGAGGTGGCGGCGCTCGATGTCGGCGCCGTCAGCCATTCCTATGGCCAGAAGCGGGCGCTCAACGACGTCTCCTTCTCGATCGCGCCGGCGACTTTCACCGTTCTGCTCGGCCTCAACGGGGCCGGCAAGACAACGCTGTTCTCACTGATAAGCCACCTCTACGACACGCGTCACGGATCGATCCGCATCTTCGGCCATGACATTCGCCGCGCGTCCGGCGAAGCACTCAGACGGGTCGGCATCGTGTTCCAGGCACGCACGCTCGACCTCGACCTCAGCGTCTACCAGAATCTCTCCTACCACGCCTCGCTGCATGGCATTGGCGGACGCGAAGCTCGCCAGCGCATTGCCGCGCTGCTTGAAACGGTCGACATGCAGGGCCGCCAGCACGACAAGGCACGCAGCCTCTCCGGCGGTCAGATGCGACGCATCGAAATCGCCAGGGCGCTGCTTCACCGACCTTCCCTGCTCCTGCTTGACGAGGCGACCGTCGGCCTCGACATCGAATCCCGCGCGGGCATCCTCGCCACCATCCGCAAGCTCGTCCAGGCAGAGGGCATCGGCGTGCTCTGGGCCACGCATCTGATCGACGAAGTCGAAGACGCCGACCATGTTGTCATACTGCGGCGGGGTGATCTGGTCGCGAGCGGCAAGGTGTCGGATGTGACCCGTGCGAACGGTGGAAATTCGATTCGCGAAACCTTTTCGAAGCTCAGCCGCGTCGATGCGGCGGGCATGGCGGAGACGTCGCCATGAGCGCTCCTGCGATGCCTGGAAAGGTCGCCGGCATCATGCCGGTGCGGTCTGAGCCATTCGGCCTGCGCCACTATCTCATTTGCCTGAAAGGCGTCGTCCTGCGCGAGTGCCTGCGCTTCCTGCACCAGCGCGAACGCTTCATTTCCTCGCTGGTCCGGCCGCTCGTCTGGCTGTTCATCTTCGCCGCCGGCTTTCGCCAGGTGCTCGGCGTGTCGATCATCCCGCCCTACAAGACCTATGTGCTCTACGAGGTCTATATCACACCGGGCCTTTGCGGCATGATCCTGCTGTTTTCCGGCATGCAGTCTTCGCTGTCGATGGTCTACGACCGCGAGATGGGCAACATGCGCATCCTGCTGGTCAGCCCGTTTCCGCGCTGGTTCCTGCTGGTGTCGAAGATGCTGGCCGGTGTGGCCGTATCGATCGTGCAGGTCTACGCGTTCCTGATCGTTGCCTGGTTGTGGGGCGTCAAGGCGCCGCCACTCGGCTACCTCTACGTGCTGCCGGCACTGTTCCTGTCGGGCATGATGCTTTGCGCGCTCGGTATGCTCTTGTCTTCGCTGATCAAGCAGCTCGAAAACTTCGCCGGCATCATGAACTTCGTCATCTTTCCCGGCTATTTCGCGTCTCCGGCGCTCTATCCCTTGTGGCGCATCCAGGAGGCGAGCCCGCTGCTCTACAAGATCTGCCTCTGCAACCCGTTCACCTATGCCGTCGAACTGATCCGCTTTGCCTTCTACGGACAGATCGAATGGCTGTCGCTGGGCGTCGTCGCCGGCTGCACGCTGCTGTTTCTGGGCGGCGCCATCATCGCATACGATCCTTCGCGCGGTTTGGTGATCCGCAAACAGGACATGGGAGGAAACGCCTGATGGCGCGAATGAGGCTTGCTCACACTCTGGTTCTGGTCGCCACGCTTGCCTCGATGGGGAGCGCCGGCGCGGCAAACACCGATCCCGACTGGCCCTGCATGCAGCGTAAGGTGCCACAGCTCTCGCTTGGCCAGATCTGGAATGGGCCGGAGCTTCCTGCGACCGCGAAAGATTGGGCGAAGGATGCCCGTGTGTCGGCGCTTGTCGAGGCGGTGGCGGCCCGGCGGACGCCGGTTGCCGAAGCCCAGAAAGAGATCAAGGATTTCGCGACTTCCCTGTCGGCCGAGCAGGTCGCACCAAAAATGACGATGCTGGTGCAGGGAATGTTCGACCATATGGACGCCGAGCGTTCGCACGTGATCTCCGGCATCTCCCGCTATGCGCACAAACAGCTCGAAATGGCGGCACAGTTGCGCAAGGAAGCATCCGAAGTCGACGCGCTGCGCGCCAAGGCCGATGCGGATCCGGACGAAGTCGAACGGCGAACCGACCAGCTGAATTTCGCGACGCGAATTTTCACCGAACGGGTCCAGTCGCTGACTTATGTCTGCGATGTGCCCACGATAATCGAGCAGCGGCTTTACCAGTTGTCGAAGACCGTCTCGGAAACGCTCGTCGTGAAGAAATAGACCTTGGCGCCTGCCTCATGACCCCCTGCCAGGCAGCACACGCCAGCGCTGCACGAAATAACCGGGATGCGTCTCGATCCACCGAGCCACCAGCGGCTGCGCCTGCATGAAGGCAGTCCCGGGATTCATCGCCAGACCGTCTACCATTTGTTCGCGTTGTTCGCAGGTCCGCGGTACATCCGTCAGGCAGACCATCATAACGAGTGTGTAAAGCATTACCCCTTTTCCCCATCGAATTCCCGAACCCTACCCGGGAGATTTCTGCAGGGGTTGCACATACGGATCGCTTACGGGTGTGAAAGGACGTGGCCCCCGCTCTTTCGCACTGCAACATAACATATTGCTTATATAACACCAACGATCGCGAGCGTTATCCACCGGGCTTTCATCCGTTGCGTTCGTGCAATGTCATCCCGCCTTGTCTGGATACAGCTTTCCGAAAAGGGGCAGATACATCGCGCCCTTGCGCATCAGGAAATCGTTGAACGTGGCCATGGCCGGCGAGATCGCGTGATCGGTTCGCATCACCGAAAACCATTGCCGGCGGATCGGCATGCCGACAACGTCGAGGATGACAAGCCGGCCTGCTTCGGTTTCCGCAGCGATGGTGTGGGCAGAGATGAAGGCGATGCCGAGACCAGCCATCACCGCCTGCTTGATCGTTTCGTTCGAGGCCATCTCGACACCGAGGTCGTCGATGCGCCCAGGTACGTCGCTCAGGAATATTTCCAACGAGATGCGGGTTCCGGAGCCGGGCTCGCGAATAAGGAAATGCTCCTCGGCGATGCGCTCCTTGGAGATATCGCGCGCCGCGACCAACGGATGGTCGGGCGGCGCGATGATGACCAGCGGGTGATCGCCGAAGACCGAAGCACGCACCGGAACCTCCTTCGCCGGGCGCCCCATCAGCGCGATATCGATGTCGTGGTTCCTGAGGTTGTCGATCGTCTGGGCACGGTTGCCGATGGCAAGCCGCATGTCGATGTCGGGATGGTCCTTCATGAACGCAGCCATCAGCCGCGGCGCGAAATATTTGGCGGTGGAAACAACGCCGAGCCTCAAGCTGCCGGTGCGTACGCCCTTGATGGCATCCATCTTGTCTTCGAGCAAACCGAGATGCTCCTCGATAACCTGCGCTGTCTCGACGAAAGCCCGACCTGCGGCAGTGGGACGCATGCCGTCCGACGTTCGGTCGAACAGAGCCAGCTGGAATTCTTCCTCCACTTGCCGCAGCTGGATTGTCAGCGCTGGAGGAGACAGACCTAACATCTTGGCTGCGCTGACAATTTTGCCGCACTTGATGATTGCCTGGACGGTCTTGAAATGCTTAAGGGTGAGGTTTCTCATGCCGCATACTAAATTATTTTTACTGGTTAAGTAAAGTTATTGAATTTTACTTATCTGGCGACGTTTGTTTCCATTCCTCCAGTCCAGCCGCTCCGAGGAGATGCGGCCCGACCGGGAGGTTACGATGCCAGCGGCAACGCTCGACGCTTTTCTGAACTCCTATCTCGGCCAGCCTGACGAATTTCGCTCGGCAGTTGTGACGACCGTCCGTCAGTTGACACAAGCCGCCATCAAGGTCCGCAACACCATCAACCAAGGGGTGCTCGGCGCCGCCTTTGCCGAAACCCGTGGCGCCAATGCCGATGGCGACGTCCAGAAGGATCTCGACGTCTTCTCCGACGACATCTTCCTCGACGCCATGCGCCGTGCACCGGTCGCGCTTTACGCCTCCGAGGAGCTGGAGCAGCCAGTCCTGCTCGACAGGCAAGCGCCACTCGCCATCGCGATCGACCCGCTCGACGGCTCTTCCAACATCGACACCAACGTGTCGATCGGAACGATCTTCTCGCTCCTGACCGCAACTGGCGCGCCGGACGCTGATCCGGCCGCCTCTTTCCTGCAGGCGGGCGTGAACCAGCTAGGCGCCGGTTTCTTCATCTATGGGCCGCAGCTGGCACTCGTCCTGTCGCTCGGCAGCGGCACGCATGTCTTCGTCTTCTCGACAAGGCTCGGAACCTTCGTCCAGGCCTATGAAAGCCGGATCATTCCGCAACGCACTCAGGAGTTCGCCATCAACGCCGCCAACTACCGGCACTGGGACGAGGCCGTGCGGCTCTATGTAGACGACTGCCTGGAGGGCACCGAAGGACCGCGCGAGAAGGATTTCAACATGCGCTGGATCGCCTCTCTGGTTGCCGACTGTTACCGCATATTGATGCGCGGCGGCGTTTTTCTCTACCCCGGCGATCGGCGCAAGGGCTATGGTCAGGGACGGCTGCGCCTCGTCTACGAGGCCAACCCGATCGCCTATCTCATAGAACAGGCTGGCGGTGCCGCCACCGATGCGATCAACCGTATCCTGGAAATCGAACCCGAGAGCCTGCATCAGCGCGTGCCGATGATCTTCGGGTCGGCGCGGGAAGTCGCGCGCATCACCCGCTACCACACAGAGCCGAGCAACATCGGTGAGCGTGCGCCGCTGTTCAGCCGCCGCGGCCTGTTCAGAGCCTGAGCAGCACCATGTCAGCCAAGCACCCCATCATCACCATCACCGGGTCGTCGGGCGCCGGCACGACCTCGGTCAAGCGCATCTTCGAGCTGATTTTCCGGCGCGAGAACATCGAGGCCGCTTTCATCGAAGGCGACGCATTCCACCGCTACGACCGCGCGGCGATGAAGGCAAAGGTGGCCGAGGAGGAAAAGGCCGGCAACCCGAACTTCACCCATTTCAATGCCGCGGCCAACGAACTCGGAATTCTCGAAGAGGTGTTCGCGGAATATGGCCGCCGCGGAACCGGCAAGACCCGCACCTACATTCATGATGAGGAAGAGGAAAAGCAGCACGGCACGCCCCCGGGAACCTTTACCGAATGGCGCGAATTCGCTCCCAGCGACCTGCTCTTCTACGAGGGGCTGCACGGCTGTGTCGTCACCGACACGATCAATTTGGCCAAGCATGCGGATCTCAAGATCGGCGTCGTGCCGGTCATCAATCTCGAATGGATCCAGAAGATCCATCGCGACCGTTCGACACGCGGCTATTCCACCGAGGCGGTGATGGACGTCATCCTGCGCCGGATGCCCGACTATGTCCGCTACATTGTCCCGCAATTCTCGCAGACCGCCATCAACTTCCAGCGCGTGCCGATCGTCGATACGTCCAACCCGTTTATCGCGCGCTGGATTCCGACGCCCGACGAATCGATGCTGGTTATCCGCTTCGCCAATCCGCGCGGCATCGATTTTCCGTATCTGCTGTCGATGATCCACGACTCGTTCATGTCGCGGCCAAATTCCATCGTGGTGCCAGGCAACAAGCTCGATCTTGCCATGCAGCTGATCCTGACGCCGCTCATCCTGCAATTGATTGAACGCAAGAGCCGTGTGTCGTGAGGAGGATGCAATGACCAGCCAAACAGCACTGAAGCCCGTCACCACAACCGCTCCCGTCTCGGAGCGCGACATGGCGAACGCCATTCGCGCGCTGGCGATGGACAGTGTCCAAAAGGCGAATTCGGGTCACCCTGGCATGCCGATGGGCATGGCCGATGTCGCAACGGTGCTGTTCAACCGCTTCATCAACATCGATCCGTCGAGGCCGGGCTGGCCCGACCGTGACCGTTTCGTGCTTTCAGCCGGCCACGGCTCGATGCTGCAATACGCGCTGCATCATCTGCTCGGCTATGAAGACATGCAGATCGAGGAATTGCAGCGATTTCGGCAGTTGGGCAGCCGCACCGCCGGACATCCGGAATACGGCCATGCGCTTGGCGTGGAGACCACCACCGGACCGCTGGGACAGGGCATTTCCACGGCGGTCGGCATGGCGCTGGCGGAACGTATGCTTGCCGCCCGCTACGGTACCGATCTGGTCGATCATCATACCTATGTGATTGCGGGCGACGGCTGCCTTCAGGAGGGCATCAGTCACGAGGCGATAGACCTCGCTGGTCACCTGAAGCTTTCCCGCCTGATCGTCTTCTGGGACGACAATGCGATTTCCATTGACGGGCCGACCTCCCTCTCCACGTCGATGGACCAGCCGGCGCGCTTCAAGGCCGCCGGCTGGGATGTCCAAAGCGTCGCCGGCCACGACATGGAGGCAGTCGCCGCGACAATCGAGTCGGCGCGGCGGTCGGATCGGCCATCGCTGATTGCCTGCCGCACAGTGATCGGCATGGGTGCCCCCAATCTCGGCGGTTCGGAGAAGACGCACGGCGCACCGCTGGGTGAAGCAGAGATCGCCGCGACACGCGAAAACATCGGCTGGGCCCACGCGCCGTTCGATGTGCCGGATGATATCCTTTTCGCCTGGCGCGAGATTGCCGGTCGCGGCGAAGCGATGCGGCGCGCCTGGGAGCAGCGGCTTGCCGCCTCGCCGCGGCGCGAGGCTTTTGAGAGCGCCGTCGCCGCCGAACTGCCCGACACCGTCTTCAAAGCGCTCGACGCCTTTCGTCGCGAACATGTCGAGAAGGCAACCAAGGTGGCGACGCGAAAAGCCTCCGAAATGGCGCTGGAGGCCATCAACGGCGTAACGGAATTGACCGTCGGCGGCTCGGCCGATCTGACGCATTCAAATCTGACGATCACCAAGGGCATGAACCGCATTGCGCCGGGTGATTATGCGGGCCGCTACATTCACTACGGCATTCGTGAGCACGGCATGGCTGCCGCCATGAACGGCATCGCGCTGCATGGCGGTTTCGTGCCCTATGGCGGTACGTTCCTGTGCTTCGCCGATTATGCGCGCGGCGCGATGCGGCTCTCGGCGCTCATGGGCCAGCGCGTCATCTATGTGATGACACACGATTCCATCGGCCTCGGCGAGGACGGCCCGACGCACCAGCCGGTCGAGCACCTTGCGATGCTGCGTGCCACGCCTAATCTCAACGTCTTCCGCCCGGCGGATGTCATCGAAACGGCGGAGTGCTGGGAACTCGCGCTAAAGAGCAAGGATCGGCCGAGCGTCCTGGTGCTGTCGCGCCAGAACTTGCCGATGCTGCGTCGGTCGCACAGCGACGAGAACCGCTCCTGCCAAGGCGCTTACATCCTGCGCGAGCCGACAAAGCACCGCGCCGTCACCCTGATCGCCACCGGCTCGGAGGTCGAGATCGCGGTTGCTGCCGCCGAAAGGCTGGAGACCGAGCATGGCGTCGCCGTCGCCGTCGTGTCGATGCCGTGCTGGGAGCTTTTCGAGGAGCAGGAAAGCGCCACCCGCAAGGCCGTTCTCGGCTCGGCGCCGCGCGTCGCGGTCGAAGCGGCAGCCCGGCTGGGCTGGGATCGCTGGATCGGCGAGACCGGCGCTTTCGTCGGCATGACCGGCTTCGGCGCCAGCGCCCCTGCCCCCGACCTCTACCGGCATTTCAACATAACGTCCGAAGCGGTTGCTGCAGCGGCGCTGAAGCTCATCATCTAGGAGGATTCACAATGGCTCGCATCACCCTTCGCCAGCTTCTCGACCATGCCGCCGAGCACGGCTACGGCGTTCCGGCATTCAACATCAACAACATGGAACAGGGCCTCGCCATCATGGAGGCGGCCAAGGCCTGCGACGCGCCAGTCATCATCCAGGCTTCACGTGGCGCCCGGTCCTATGCCAACGACATCATGCTGGCCAAGATGATGGAGGCGCTGACCGAAATCCACCCGGCCATCCCGCTATGCATCCATCAAGACCACGGCAACAGCGAGGCCACCTGCCTTTCCGCGATCCGCCACGGCTTCACCTCGGTGATGATGGACGGATCCTTGATGGCGGACGCCAAGACGCCGGCAAGCTACGACTACAACGTCGCCATAACCGAACGCGTCGCACGCATGGCGCATTGGGTCGGCGCTTCCGTCGAAGGCGAACTGGGCGTGCTCGGCTCGCTGGAAACCGGCCAAAGCGAGGCGGAGGATGGCCACGGCGCCGAGGGCGCGCTCTCTCACGACCAACTCTTGACCGATCCCGATCAGGCGGTCGACTTTGTGACTGCAACCCAGGTCGACGCGCTGGCGATTGCCTGCGGCACCTCGCACGGCGCCTACAAATTCACCCGCAAGCCGGACGGCGACATCCTGGCCATGCAGGTGATCGAGGCGATCCACGAGAAGCTGCCCAACACGCATCTGGTCATGCACGGCTCTTCCTCGGTGCCGCAGGAGCTGCAGGACATCATCAACAGATACGGCGGCGAGATGCCCCAGACCTTTGGCGTTCCGGTCGAGGAGATCGAGCGCGGCATCCGCTACGGCGTGCGCAAGGTCAACATCGACACCGATTGCCGCATGGCCATGGCCGGACAGTTCCGCCGCGTCGCGACGGAAGACCCGCGCGAGTTCGATCCCCGCAAATTCCTGAAACCCGCCATGGATGCCTTGCGCGACCTTTGCCGGGACCGCTTCGAGCGCTTCGGTACGGCGTCCAACGCCTCGAAGATCAAGGTCATCGCCATGGACGAGATGGCGAAACGTTACGCCGCGGGAAAACTCGACCCCCATATCGCAACCGCGAAAGCCGCCTGAGCAACAAACAGGAGACCTGTCATGAACAAGATCGACATACTGCCAGCGGGGACGCTCAAGGAAGGCAAGGAACGCTATAAGTCAGGGGTCATCCCCTACAAGAAGATGGGCTATTGGGAGCCTGACTACAGGCCCAAGGAGACCGATCTGATCGCCATGTTCCGGATCACGCCGCAGCCGGGCGTCGACCACGAGGAGGCGGCGGCCGCCATCGCCGGCGAATCCTCCACCGCGACGTGGACCGTGGTGTGGACCGACCGGCTGACCGCCTGCGAGCTCTACCGCGCCAAGGCGTTCAGATCCGAGCCGGTGCCGAACACCGGTCCCGGAACCAAGACCGAACAACAGTACTTCGCCTACATCGCCTACGACCTCGACCTGTTCGAGCCGGGCTCGATCGCCAATTTGACCGCATCGATCATCGGCAATGTGTTCGGCTTCAAGGCAGTCAAGGCGCTGCGGCTGGAAGACATGCGTATCCCGGTCGCGTACCTCAAAACCTTCCAGGGGCCGGCGACAGGCATCGTGGTGGAGCGTGAGCGGCTCGACAAGTTCGGCCGGCCGCTGCTCGGCGCTACGACGAAGCCGAAGCTCGGCCTGTCGGGCCGCAATTACGGCCGCGTCGTTTACGAAGCGCTGAAGGGCGGCCTCGATTTCGTCAAGGACGACGAGAACATCAACTCGCAGCCCTTCATGCACTGGCGCGACCGCTTCCTCTACTGCATGGAGGCCGTGAACAAGGCGTCGGCTGCCACTGGCGAGGTCAAGGGCCATTATCTCAACGTCACCGCCGGCACGATGGAGGAGATGTACGAGCGCGCCGAATTCGCCAAGCAGCTTGGCTCCTGCATCGTCATGATCGACCTCGTCATCGGCTACACGGCGATCCAGTCGATGGCCAAGTGGGCACGCCGCAACGACATGATCCTGCACCTGCACCGTGCCGGCAACTCGACCTATTCGCGCCAGAAGAACCACGGCATGAATTTCCGCGTCATCTGCAAATGGATGCGCATGGCCGGCGTCGACCACATCCATGCCGGCACTGTGGTCGGCAAGCTGGAAGGCGACCCGCTCATGATCAAGGGATTTTATGACACGCTGCGTGAGGAGCGCACGCCGCAGAACCTCGAAACCGGGCTGTTCTTCGATCAGGAATGGGCCTCGCTCAACAAGGTGATGCCCGTCGCCTCGGGCGGCATCCATGCCGGCCAGATGCATCAGTTGATCCACTATCTCGGCGAGGACGTCATCCTGCAGTTCGGCGGCGGCACAATCGGCCATCCGGACGGCATCCAGGCAGGCGCGACGGCCAATCGCGTCGCCCTGGAAGCGATGATCCTGGCCCGCAACGAGGGGCGCGATTATTTGCGCGAAGGGACCAAGATCCTCGAACAGGCGGCCAGATGGTGCACGCCGCTGAAGGCTGCCCTGGAGACCTGGAAGGACGTCACCTTCAACTACGAATCGACCGACACGGCCGACTTCGTGCCAACCGCAACGCCCAGCTTCTAGACGAAAGGAACCATCGTCATGATGACCAATCCGGGAAACAAGGTCACGCAGGGACAGTTCTCGTTCCTGCCAGACCTGACCGATGAGCAGATTTCGGCGCAGATCAAATACGCGCTGAAGAACCATTGGGCGGTCAGCGTCGAGTACACGGACGATCCGCATCCGCGAAACACCTACTGGGAAATGTACGGCAACCCGATGTTCGATTTGAAAGATCCGGCGGGCATACTGCTCGAGGTCAATGCTTGCCGGAAAGCCTGTCCGAACATGTATGTGCGGGTAACCGCCTTCGATTCGACCAAGGGCTGGGAAGCGCCGCGCATGTCGTTCATTGTCAACCGGCCGCCCAGCGAACCCGGGTTCCGGCTGCTGCGCCAGGAGCGCGACGGCCGCAGCCAGGGTTATTCGATCGTGCCTTATGCGACCGACAGGCCCGAGGGCGAGCGGAGCTAGCTGAACCATGCTGAACGCGATGACCAAGGACGCTGCCGCACAGGACGCGACGGTTGATCTGCAGGCCGAGTTCGAGGCCTCCAACATCGACGAGGTGATGGACAAGCTCGACCGTGAACTCGTTGGCCTGAAGCCGGTCAAGACCCGCATCCGCGAGATCGCCGCTCTCCTCCTGGTCGACCGGCTTCGCCGCAAGTTCGGGCTGACCTCGGGCGCCCCGACGCTGCACATGAACTTTACGGGAAATCCCGGCACCGGAAAGACCACCGTGGCGCTGAGGATGGCCGAAATCCTGCATCGTCTGGGCTATGTCCGCGAAGGCCACATGGTCGCCGTGACGCGCGACGATCTTGTTGGCCAGTATGTGGGCCACACCGCGCCCAAGACCCGCGAGGTGATCAAGCGTGCCATGGGCGGCGTGCTTTTCATCGACGAGGCGTACTATCTCTACAAGCCCGAGAACGAACGCGACTACGGCCAGGAATCGATCGAAATCCTGCTGCAGTGCATGGAGAACAACCGTGACGATCTGGTTGTGATCCTTGCCGGCTACAAGAACAAGATGGACCGCTTCTTCGACAGCAATCCCGGTATGCGTTCGCGCATCGCCCACCATCTCGATTTCCCCGACTATGGTGTCAGCGAACTGAAATCAATCGCCGAGATTATGCTCGCGGAGCAGAATTATCGCCTCAGCGAGGCGGCATCCCGTGCGCTCGAAGAGTATCTTCCGATCCGCATGAGGCTGCCGCATTTCTCCAACGCGCGTTCGGTCCGCAATGGGCTCGATCGGGCACGGCTGCGGCAGGCCAACCGGCTTTTCGCATCGCGCAGCAGGGTGTTGACCAAGGCCGATCTTGTCACCATCGAGGAATCCGACATCCGCGGCAGCCGCGTGTTCGCGGAAGGGAAACTCGAAGGCGAACCGGAGACGAAGATGCGCTGACGGGATGAAGCCGGCTGGCGCAGAGACCAACAGCGCAGACAGGATTGGAGACGACGACCATGGTCACCAGGACAATCATCGCACCCTCCGTGCTTTCCGCGGATTTCTCGCGGCTCGGCGACGAGGTCGAAGCTGTCGTGCGGGCGGGTGCCGACTGGATCCATCTCGACGTGATGGACGGGCATTTCGTACCCAACATCACCTTCGGTCCGCCGGTGATCAAGGCGATCCGCGACCGAACGGACAAAGTCTTCGACTGCCATCTGATGATCGCGCCGGCCGACCCCTATCTGGCCGCCTTCGCCGACGCCGGCTGCGACATCATCACGGTGCACGCCGAGGCCGGGCCGCATCTCGATCGTTCCCTGCAGGCGATCAAAAATCTCGGCAAGAAGGCCGGCGTATCGCTGAATCCTTCGACGCCGGAGAGCGCCATCGAATATGTGCTCGACAGGCTCGACCTGGTGCTTCTGATGACGGTCAATCCAGGCTTTGGCGGCCAGGCCTTCATTTCCGCGGTCATCGAGAAGATCAGGCGAATCAAGGCACTGGTTGGCCACCGCCCGATTGACATCGAAATCGATGGCGGCGTCACGGCCGAAACCGCCCCGCTGGTCGCCGCGGCCGGCGCCAATGTGCTGGTCGCCGGGTCGGCCGTGTTCAAGGGGGGCACCGAGGCGGCCTATCGCGCCAACATTGGAACCATCCGACAGGCGGCCGACGGTGCGATCCGGAAAGCCGCGTAAACCATTCCATCGGAGGCAAGCATGGCGGCCGTCCCCCCTGTCTGCGATTTCGGCTGGCGCGCCATCGATGCCGTTTTGCCTGACGTCGACGGCAGGTCGCATTCGATCTTCAGCCAGGCCGGCCCGAACGGCCTGGTCGTGGCCTTCATCTGCAATCACTGCCCTTATGTGAAGGCGGTGATTTCACGTATCGTGCGCGATGCCAACGACCTCAAGGCCGAAGGTATCGGCTTTGTCGCGATCAACTCAAACGATGCCGATGCCTACCCGGAGGATTCCTTCGACCAAATGAAGCTATTCGCCACGACGAGCGGCTTCAGCTTCCCTTACCTGCACGACCAGCACCAAACTGTGGCGCGCGATTACGCAGCCGTGTGCACTCCCGATTTCTTCGGGTTCAACAGCGAGTTGGGACTGCAATATCGCGGTCGGCTGGACGCCTCGCGACGAGAAGCCGGAGCGCCCGGGCTGAGACGCGATCTGTTCGAGGCGATGAAGCAGGTTGCCCGAACCGGCGACGGGCCGCTGGACCAGATCGCCTCGATCGGCTGCTCGATCAAGTGGAAGGATGCCGCATGAACGTCGGCGCAGGTAGGCCGCTTCGATCGCCGAAGGCGATCCTGTTCGACCTCGACGGCACGCTGGTCGACTCGGCGCCGGACATAGCGGCCGCAGTCAACGAATTGCTGGCCAGCCGCGATCTGCCGCCGCTGCGCCTGGATCAGGTCACGGCCATGATCGGCGGCGGCGTCAGGAAATTGATCGAGCGAGCCTTCGCGGCGTCGGGAGCGCCACTGCTCGGTAACGCTCTCGATGAGGCCAACCGCGTCATGGCGCCTATCTACCGCCGGCATCTGACCGGCCTGACAAGGCTGATGCCTGGCGTCAGGGAGGCTCTCACCCACTTTCATTTGGGCGGGGTAAGCATGGGGGTGGTAACCAACAAACCGCAGTTGGCGACCCGCGAAATCCTGCTTCATTTCGGATTGACGGAATATTTCGGCGCCATCGTTGGCGGAGACGCGGTGACATTCCTGAAACCGGCGCCCGATGCCCTGCTGCTGGCGTTGGCACAGCTTGGGGTCGACGCCGGTGACGCGCTGCTGGTCGGAGACAGTGGCGCTGACCTGGGCGCCGCACGCGCCGCCGGCTTGCCCGTCATTCTGTTGCGCGGCGGCTACAGCCACATTCCGGTGGAAGAGCTTGGCGCCGACCTTGTTTGCGACAGCCTTTTCGATCTGCCTTCGGCAATGCAGAGGCTGCAAGCCGATGCGTGATTGAGGCGTCCGCCGGCCGAACGCAAATTCGAACGGCCGGCTGCGCTCTATTTCGAGAATTGCTTCAGATAGGCAATGACATTGGCGATGTCTTCGTCCTGCTTGAGGCCGACAAACGCCATCTTCGTTCCTTTGACCATGGCCTTGGGATCGTGAAGATAGGTCTTCAGTGAGGGCTCATCCCATTTGACGCCGGATTTGCCAGCCGCGACCATCGCCTGAGAATAGCTGAACCCCGGGTGTGTTCCAGCCGTTCGGCCTATGACGCCGTTCAACGACGGGCCGACCTTGTTCTTGTCCTGGTCGGCGACGTGGCAGACCTTGCATTTGGCGAAGACCTTCTCACCCGCCGCCGCATCCTGTGCCTGGGATTGGCTCGCGATGAAGGGCACAACGGACATGACTGCGAAAAATGCGATTGCGCGCATGGCATTTCCTCATTGATCGTCTGGGTGCCCTGGACGATTTGCGCATGCCGATCCTTTGATCCGTCGGCATGCGCCTTACGCGGTGGTGTGGAATATCCGCTTCTCCCGTGGAGCCGCGCCGCGTGATTCAGAAGCTAATTGGCATGTTGTGAAAGTCAATCGTACAAAGGTTTAGAGGCCTGGGTGCTCAACAGACCCGTCCATTCGTCTTTGTTGACGGTGATCCGGCGAGCGCGTAGCTTGACCTCACTCCGGTTTCTCCATTGGCACCTCGGGAAATCCGGCAAACGGTGATTTTGCCCTCGCTTCTGGTTGGGCTGAGCTCGCCGGGATGAGCGTTTGGGAACGCGCAAGAGGTGCTGAATGGACATGGTCGATCTCATATTGACGGTTTGCCTCAGCGCCAATCCGAGCAATTGCCGAGACGAACATCTCTATTTCGAGAGCCGCGGCACTCTGTTCCAATGCATGATCCTTGCCCCCAGCGAAATCGCGAAATGGTCCCAAGAACACCCGACCCTCAAGGTCATGCGCTGGAAATGCGCATTTCCAAACAAGGAACGAGCCATTTGATTTGGCAGCGCGGAACCCTGGGGAGGAGGTGTCATGATGGTTTCACGGCGCATGACGTTGCGTCTGGCGGTTCTCGGGACAGCCGCTGTTCTTGCTACCAGGCCGGGCGTTGCGGCAGCCAGGATTCGCCTCGGTGTGCTGAAGTTTGGAACCGTGAGTTGGGAACTCGATACGCTAAGGCAGCACAAATTCGATGCCGCGAACGGGATCGGTCTGGAGATCATCGACTTCGCCGGCGAGGATGCAACCAACGTCGCGATGCTGGCTGGCGCGATCGATATGATCGTCTCCGACTGGCTGTGGGTCTCGCGCCAGCGCTCCGAAGGCGGCGACCTCACATTGACCCCCTATTCGACCGCGGTGGGTGCGATCATGGTGAAGGAGGATTCGCCGATCCGGACGGTCGCCGATCTCAAGGACAAGAAGATCGGCGTCGCCGGCGGCCCGCTCGACAAGAGTTGGCTGCTGATACAAGCGCTGACCAGACGCGATGTCGGCGTCGACCTGTCGGCAACCAGCGACATCGTCTTTGGCGCGCCGCCACTGATTTCGGAAAAGGCGATACAGGGCGAACTCGATGCAGTGCTGAATTTCTGGCATTTTTGCGCGCGTCTCGAGGCCAATGGCTTCCGTCGATTGATCGGCGTGAATGACGCGGCAAAGACGCTCGGGGCTCTGGGACCCGTTTCGGCGCTCGGTTACGTCTTCCATGACCAATGGGCGAACCAGAACCCGGATGCCGTCAGGGGTTTCGTGAGGGCGTCCGCGCAAGCCAAGGACTTGCTGGCCAGATCCGATGACGAATGGCTGCGCCTGGCGCCGATCATTCGCGCGGAAGGCAAGGAACTGGAAAAGCTGCGCGATCGCTACCGCCAGGGCATTCCCAGACGGTCGGTCGCCGAGGAAGCGGCCGACGCCGGCAGGCTATACCATGTGCTGGCGGCGATCGGCGGCGCGAAGCTGGTCGGCAGCGCACCGGAGATGGCGCCCGGCACATTCTGGCAGGAACCCCGGAAATGACCGCATTGGAAACCGGCGGCACGCGTGATGCCCCGCCGAGCATGTCCGGCCGACGTAGCCTGGCGATGGCACTGGTGCCCGCGCTGACCGTAGCGGTTTCCCTGCTCGGGCTTTGCCTGCTGTGGAACCTTGCGGCAAGCGTCTGGCCAAGCCGTGCCTTTCCAGGACCTGGGCAGGTCTGGCAGGTGCTTCTCAGGGAGGCTGCGAACGGCGATCTCTTTTACCATCTCGGCGTGACCCTCGGCCGGGTCGCCGCGGCATATATCGTCGCAATGATCATCGGATCCGTCATCGGCGTTTTGCTCGGCAGCCATCGTCGTGTCGACCATTTTTTCAACCCGTGGGTGATCCTGTTCCTCAACATCCCGGCGCTGGTGGTCATCGTCCTCGGCTACATCTGGTTCGGCCTCAACGAGGCGGCGGCGATCGGCGCGGTGGCGGTGAACAAGATCCCGAATGTCGTGGTGACGATGCGCGAAGGCGCCAGGGCGCTTGATCCAAGTTACGCCGAAATGGCCACCGTCTATCGCTTCGGCCGCCTTGAACGCATCCGCCATATCCTGCTGCCGCAATTGCAGCCCTATCTTGCCGCCGCATCGCGATCCGGCATCGCCCTCATCTGGAAGATCGTCTTGGTCGTCGAACTGCTCGGCCGCTCGAACGGTGTCGGCTTCCAGATCCATCTCTATTTCCAGCTCTTCGATGTCGCCGCCATTCTTGCCTACACGCTGGCTTTCGTGGCGGTGATGCTTGTCATTGAACTTCTCCTGGTGCAGCCCGTTGAACGACATGCAACCCGTTGGCGCCGTCGTCCCGCTTAAGGTCGACATCGCCGAAAAGACCTTCAGGTCCGCGCGAGGCGTCTCGATCACGGCGCTTCAGGACCTTTCCTTCGAGGTCCGGCAAGGCGAATTCGCCTGCTTGCTGGGACCGTCAGGCTGCGGCAAAACCACGACGCTGCGTATCCTGCTTGGCTTGGACAAAGACTTTTCCGGCTCCTTCCAGTTGCCGCAAGGAGGTTCGAACCGCATCGCCGCCGTATTCCAGGAACCGACCCTGCTGCCGTGGCGAACGGTGGAACAGAATGTCAGGCTGGCGTTGCCGAAAAGCTTGAGAGCGAAAAATCTCGACAGGCTGTTCGACACGCTCGGCCTCGCCGGTATGCGCTCGCTCTATCCTGCCGAACTGTCGCTCGGCCTTGCGCGCAGGGCAGCACTTGCCAGGGCTTTCGCGACCGAGCCGGCGGTGCTTTTCCTGGACGAACCCTTTGTCTCGCTCGACGAACAGACCGCCGAGCGGCTTCGGCATCTGCTTTTGACCGTGTGGTCGGCACGGCCAACGACCGCCTTGATGGTGACGCACAATCTACGCGAGGCACTGATGCTGTCGGACCGCATCATCGTGCTCGCGCCGCGGCCAACCCATGTGCTCGGCGTGTTCGACGTACGGCTGCCACGGCAACATCGCAATTCGCAGGTGATGAGCGACCTTCTGCGGTCGTTCCATCATAGATTTCCGGACGTCACCTGATCGCCAGCAGGCGAAATGCATATCGGAGGCCTTCATGTCGGTTGATCTGCTAAGACGCAGGCTTGTGAGTGGCTTCGCCTGCACCGCCGCCAGCGCCGCCTTGCTGCCATGCTGCCTCGGACGAGCCGCTCTGGCCGCAGGCGGCAGCTTGCGGTTCTCGGTCAGACAAATCGCCGACGGCGTCTTCGCCTTCCAGGGCGCGGATGAGTTGATGACCGCCGCCAACGACGGTGCGATCTGCAATCTGGGCGCCGTCATAGGCACCGATGTGGTTGCCGTCATCGACAGCGGTGGCAGCCTGATCGAGGCGCACGCCTTTCTCGCCGCGATCGGAAAGCTGACAGCAAAGCCGGTTCGCTTCCTGGTCAACACCCACATGCATCCCGACCATATCTTCGGCAATGCGGCATTCCGGAAGATCGGCGCGACCATCGTCGGTCACCGCAATCTGCCGCGTGCTCTCGAGGCGCGTGGTGCATTCTATCTGCACAACTATCGCGAACAGCTTGGCGAGGCGCTGATGGAGGGGATCGAGATCGTGTCGCCGACCATGCTGGTCGACGATCACCTGCAACTCGACCTCGGCGGGCGCATGATCGAACTGCGCGCATGGAAGGCGGCGCACACCGACAACGACCTGACCGTGTTCGATCCCGCGACCAGAACGCTCTTTGCCGGCGATCTCGTGTTCATAGGCTCCTTGCCGACGCTCGACGGATCACTGCTTGGATGGCTCCGCCAGATGGATGCGCTCACCGCGATCGACGCCGCGCGCGTCGTTCCAGGTCATGGTCCTGTAACGGCCGACTGGCCACAGGCGCTGGCGGAGGAGCGACGCTATTTCGAGATTCTGGCGCGCGATATCCGAAAGGCGATCGCCGACGGAACGCCGCTGCGCGAAGCAGTTAAAACCGCGGGCGAAACCGAACGGGATAATTGGCACCTGTTCGACGATTACAACGAGCGCAACGCAACGGCCGCATTTGCCGAACTCGAATGGGAATAGACGATGCCGACACGCGTCAGGTACCTGTAACGCACGGCGATTTGCCAAGGTGTCGCCAAAGGCTTATCCTCAACGCAGCCTGGGCACCACCTCTCTTGCATTGGTGGAGGCATCGAAATGCAAAATCACGCTTACTCGAGCCG
Source organism: Mesorhizobium sp. M0870 (assembly GCF_040319775.1). Classification (NCBI taxonomy): domain Bacteria; kingdom Pseudomonadati; phylum Pseudomonadota; class Alphaproteobacteria; order Hyphomicrobiales; family Phyllobacteriaceae; genus Mesorhizobium; species Mesorhizobium sp. M0870. The sequence continues at coordinate 57,302 of NZ_JAMYOI010000007.1, read as the reverse complement.
GCAGCTCGCTTTGCCGCTCGCATCCGTTTTCGTCGCGATCATCTTGGCCATCGGCACGCTGCTCGGCTCCTCGGGAACCGCCAGCGCACAGCAAACAACCGCGTCCTCGGATAGGATCTGGCAGGATTTGAAGGGCGACGTGTTCGGCGATCGGGCAATTCTGGTCGATACCGGGGTCGTCAGGATCGAAGCGCCGAAGCGGGCGCAGGATGCCGCCATCGTGCCCGTCGACATCTATCTCGATCCAGCCAAGGCGCCGGACGGCATCAAATCCGTTACCTTGATCATCGATGCCAACCCTGCACCGGTGGCGGCAACGTTCCAGCTCGGCAAGGATGCCGGCGTGACGCATCTGTCGACGCGCGTGCGCGTCAACGACTATTCCTATCTGCGTGCCATCGCTGAGACGCAGAGCGGCCAACTCCATATGATGCAGACCTTCGTCAAGGCATCAGGCGGATGCTCCGCCCCTGCGGTCAAGAACCAGGACGAGGCCAACGCAACGATGGGTCAGATGAAGCTGCGCCAGTTCCCGCCCAAAGAGACGATGACCAAGACCGAGGAACTGCAGTTGATGATCCGGCACCCTAATAATTCGGGCCTGCAGCGGGATCCGCTGACCCAGTATTTCATACCGGCCCATTTTGTCCAGAAACTGTCGATCTCCCAAGCCGGCCGGCCGATCCTCTCCATGGAAGGTGGAATATCGATTTCGGAAGACCCCAATTTCCGGTTCGATTTCAGCGTGCACGGCAACGGCGAAATCCAGGTGGAAGCGATCGACACGGATGGCAAGACATTCCGCAATCAGTGGCCCCTGGAGACAGCAGGTCTCTGAAGTATCCCTCTTGCGCCGTAATGCCGGCTGCTTGCCAGCTCGATCCCGAAAGTGGAGTTCGTTTCGCGAGGATCAGACAAAGGATGGTACTCCATCCGGCTTGCGGAGGGAGCAGGCTCTAAAAGCAGCGCACGTCGGCTTCCGACTGCGCGCGCTTCAATTCGGTGCGGGCTGCCTTCGCCGGTGCGCTTTCGCGAAACAACCCCGCGTTTTCCCCTGTGGTCAAAGACATGCTCTTGAAAGTCTCGGCTCTCTCATAGTGGTCGTAGGGAAGGATCGAGGCGATGACGTCGATCGAGCAGGAACAGCTTTCCAGCGCCTGACGTGTCTGGCCGTTCGTCTGCATGCAGCCGAGCACGTAATCGGCGATCGTTGCTGTCGGGTAATCTCCCGCGGCGCCCGCCGGGTTTGCGAAGGCCAGCGGCGCGGCAAGGAGCAGCGGCAAAGTCGAAAATCCAACATATCTGATCACGGGAAAACCTCCGGTTGGGCTGGGCGCGATGCGCCCAGTCGGGATCACCGTGGCAGTTGGCAACGTGCCGCAGAGTCAGTCAAGCGCCCATGGCTTCCGTATACGACCAAAGGAGGAATGCAGTGCTGGTCGACGGTGGTTCCGCATGGGGGCCCCATGCCCCGGTCCACGCTCCAACTCCAACGATCATCTCATGCTTGGCTCACTATCGTTTCCCAACGGGGCACGTACATGGCCATGCCGAGACATCGAAGTGAATACCTCCAAATAAAATCCACACTTAGGTGAAATGTAAAACTCAAAAAATAATCAAATTTTATCCGGCCCACCGTTATTTCTCAATCAGAAATACTTCATCTAACAAATACTACCATACTTATTTCCTTATATTGCGCCGCATCATTTACGATATTGCGGTGCAAAAAAACACCCAGGCTTTTTTGCTTGCCTAGCGTTTTGCGATGACATAGCCTCACTCTGTTTCCGGCTTCAAGGGCGTCACCGTCATTAGGGAGCGGCGACAGTCTTTCGTAGGCCAAGGTGAGGTGGGCAGTAACGGTGCCCTCTGCACATCTGGCTTAGGTCGTGACACGCTGCCGGAAATATTTCCCCCCCGTGAATCGCTTGGGCAAGCCCTTGTGGGCTCAGCAAATGATTCATCACTATGAACCTCGGGAGGAATTCGGATGCGTGTATTTACGAAAGCTACCTATATTCTAACCACTGCGGCGTTTCTGTCGCTCGGCGCGGCCTTTACGGCGTCGGCTAACGAGGACCTTGCAAAGCTGGCTTCGGATTCGAAGAACTGGGCAATGCAGACGGGTGACTACGCCAACACCCGCTATTCCAAACTCAACCAGATTACTGCGGACAATGTGAAGAACCTGCAGGTCAAGTGGACCTTTTCCACCGGCGTGCTACGAGGCCACGAGGGTGGACCGCTTATCATCGGCGATGTGATGTATGTTCACACGCCTTTCCCGAACAATGTCTTTGCGCTCGATCTCAAGAATGACGGGAAGATCCTCTGGAAATACGAACCCAAGCAGGATCCCAACGTCATTCCGATCATGTGTTGCGATACGGTCAATCGCGGCGTTGCCTATGGTGACGGCAAGATCATTCTCAATCAGGCCGACACCACCGTCGTCGCCCTCGACGCGAAGACCGGCAAGGTCGTCTGGTCGGTCAAGAACGGCGACCAGACCGATGGCGGCAAGGGCGAATCCGGCACGGCTGCTCCCGTCGTCGTCAAGGACAAGGTGCTCATCGGCGTATCCGGCGCCGAATTCGGCGTTCGCGGCTGGCTGGCCGCCTACAATCTGAAAGATGGCAAACTCGCCTGGAAAGCCTATTCGGAAGGTCCGGACGCAGACACCCTGCTCGATCCCGAGAAGACCACGCATCTCGGCAAGCCGGTGGGCAAGGACTCCGGCACGAACACCTGGGAAGGCGAGCAGTGGAAGACCGGCGGCGGCACGACATGGGGATGGTATTCCTATGATCCCAAGCTGAACCTGGTCTACTATGGCACCGGCAATCCCTCGACGTGGAACCCGGTACAACGCCCCGGCGACAATCGCTGGTCGATGACGATCATGGCCCGCGATGCGGATACCGGTGTTGCCAAATGGCTCTACCAGATGACCCCGCATGACGAATGGGACTATGACGGCATCAACGAGATGATCCTCGTCGATGGCATGGAGGTCAACGGCGCCAAGCACGACGTGCTGGTGCATTTCGATCGCAATGGTTTCGCCTACACCATGGATCGCGCCACCGGCGACCTTCTCGTCGCCAAGAAATACGATCCGGCCGTGAACTGGGCGACGGAAGTCGTCATGGACCCCAAGAGCGAACAATATGGTCGCCCGCAGGTCGTGGCGAAATATTCGACCCAGCAGAACGGCGAAGACACCAACTCGACGGGCATCTGCCCGGCGGCGCTTGGAACGAAGGACCAGCAGCCGGCGGCCTATTCGCCGAAGACCGGGCTGTTCTATGTCCCGACCAACCATGTCTGCATGGACTATGAGCCTTACAAGGTGAGCTACACCGCCGGTCAGCCTTATGTTGGCGCCACCGTGTCGATGTATCCCGCACCTGGCGGCGACGGCAACATGGGCAACTTCATTGCCTGGGATGCGGCCAAGGGCGAGATCGTCTGGTCGAAGCCCGAGCAGTTCTCGGTGTGGTCGGGTGCGTTGGCGACAGATGGCGACGTCGTCTTCTACGGTACACTCGAAGGCTACATCAAGGCGGTCGATAAGGACGGCAAGGAACTCTACAAGTTCAAGACCCCGTCCGGCATCATCGGCAACATCACGACCTACGAGCAGGGCGGCAAGCAGTACATCGCCGTTCTGTCCGGCGTCGGTGGCTGGGCAGGTATCGGCCTGGCAGGCGGTCTGCTTTCGCCTGATAACGCCGCTGCCTGGCATGGCGCCGTCGATCAGGGCCGTGCCCAAGGCGACGAGGCCGCGGTCGTTGGCACCGCTGGTCTTGGTGCCGTCGGCGGTTACGCTGCACTTGCCGACTACACGACGCTGGGCGGTCAGCTCACCGTCTTCGGTCTCCCGGATTGATGCGCTGGGAACCTTGAGAACGCCTCAGGTCTTGTGAGACCAAAGGCTTGAAGAACGAGAGCCCGGATCATCCGGAAGCCATGGCCGGGCTCTCGATTCGGTCACGCACCCAAAACACCGATCAATGCCGGTCGCGCCAGCAAAACCGTGTCCATTGGCAAATGAAGGAAGTTTGAATGTCCGTTCGCATTGTAATTTCGGCTTTGGTCCTGGCTCTGCTGCCTCTGGCAAGCTCAGGCGTCGCCCAGGCCGACGACAGCATGGAAAAAGCCAAGGCGGTGAAGGAAGAAGGCGGCAAGTATTTGGATGCGGATGGAAATCCGACCTACAAGATCGAAAACGGAACCGTCGATTGGTACACGTTCAGCGGCTACCGCCGGTATCACTCCGATTGCCATGTCTGCCATGGGCAGGACGCAACAGGTTCGAGCTATGCGCCGGCTTTGGTCAACAGCTTGAAAAACATGGATTACGGCACGTTCCTCTCGATCGTCGCCGAGGGCCGCAAGAATGTCGGCGGCGGCAAGGAAAACGTCATGCCTGCCTTTGGCGACAACAAGAATGTCTATTGCTACATGGACGACCTCTACATCTACCTGCGCGCGCGCGCAGATGGCGCGGCGCCCCGCGGACGGCCGCCCAAGCACGAAGACAAGGCCCAGGCGGCGAAGGATGCCGAAGCATCCTGCATGGGTGGATGACATGATTGGCCGCGATGCATTGAAGCTGCGCGTCGTTCTGCCGATCCTCGGCACACTCGCCTTGCTGCCGTCGAACGCGCATGCGCAAAGCGCCGGCCTTGGCGCGGCGGGAGAACTGGTCGATCCCGACATTCTGCGCGTCTGCGCCGATCCCTCGAATATGCCCTTCACCGACAAGAGCGGCGAAGGATTCGAAAACAAGCTGGCCGAACTGGTTGCCGCGAAAACCGGGCGCAAGTCCGTCTCCTACACCTGGTTTCCCACGATCACCGGCTTCGTGCGCAATACGTTGGGGGCCAACCGATGCGACATCATCATGGGCTATGCCCAGGGCGATGAGCTGGTGCAGAACACCAACGCCTACTATCGCTCCGCCTATGTGCTGGTGCATCCGAAAAGCAAAGTTATGGAAGGCGTGGAAACGATCGAGGATCCCAGACTCACGGGCAAGACGATCGGCGTCGTTGAAAGCACGCCGCCAACCGCCAACATGGCCGCCAACAAGCTTCTGCGGACCGCCAAGATCTATCCGCTTGCGGTGGATACGCGCGTCACCCCATCCATGGGAGAGGTCATGATCAAGGACATGCTGGCACACAAGATCGATGCGGCGGTGCTGTGGGGACCGATGGCAGGTTACTATGCAAGGGAACTCGGAGCTGATGTGACGATCGTTCCACTGGTGAAGGAAAAAACCGGCTCGCGCATGTCTTACCGCATCACCATGGGCGTACGTCCGTCCGACCAGGAATGGAAGCGGACGCTCAACCGGGTGATCAGGGAAAACCAGGCGGAGATCACCAGGATCCTGCTGAGCTACAACGTGCCGCTGATCGACGAACAGGACAACCTGATTACCCAATGAATGGAAGGGAGACTATTTTCTTGCTGGTCGCCGCGAGCCTTCTGGGTCTGACCGAGCCGACATGGGCTGGCGATGTCGCCGAACCCAGCGGTTACCGAATGGACGACTATCGGGCGCCGGTGCCGCGGACGCTGCAAGGCGCGAGGGTGGTGACGACGGTGGAAGCGGAAGCGCTGTGGCGAGCGAAAAAGGCGATCTTCTTCGACGTGATGCCGGACACGCCCAAACCGACCAATTTGCCGGCAGGAACCATATGGAGGGACAAGGTCAGAAAGGACATTCCAGGCAGCATATGGCTGGCCAATGTGGGATACGGCGCTATTTCGCAGGAGACCGCCAGCTATTTTCGCCAAGGCCTCGAGGCCAAGGCCGGGACGGACAAGTCGCGCGCGATTCTGTTCTACTGCATGACGAATTGCTGGATGTCGTGGAATGCGGCGAAACGGGCCGTCGAGTGGGGCTACAGTTCGGTAATCTGGTATCCGCTCGGCGCTGATGGGTGGGAAGATGCAAACCTTCCACTGGAGGAGAAAAAACCCTACACAACGAACAATTGAAGTAAGGACTGCAATTATTCTCGATAGTTTGTTTTCAACTTTTCAAAACCTATTGTTTCATTTGTCCATTTTGAGACTTGATGGACGAGCCATTGCGTCGGTGCCCTGCAATGGTTGACTAACGACAGGATCGGTCCCTTCGGGCTGGTATAAGAGGAGAAATGTCATGAAGAAGAACTGGAAAAAACCGACCATGTGTCAGGTTGCCGCTGGCTTCGAAATTTCACGGTATCTGCCTGCTGAAATTACTCCCAAGAAGTAGGCCGCAGAGGTGCGCGTCCCTGGCGACAGGGGCGCGCATCCCCTCGCCGCATGGGATTTTCGTGAAAGATTTTGACGCACGCAAAGCGCGCGAAGCGTTTTTTGTGACTGCAAATTGCCTGCAGGTCAGAGAAGCCGGCGCGCGGGCATTTTCATGCATTTGAGGATCATCGGAGCGGCGGCGGGCGGCGGCTTTCCGCAATGGAACTGCAACTACCGTCTGAGTCGTGCGGCTCGCACCGGCATGGCCGGGGTGCGTTCACGAACCCAGTCCAGTATCGCCGCCTCCGCGGACGGGTTCGGCTGGGTTCTTTTCAATGCCTCGCCCGACATTCGCCAGCAAATCGCTGCAACACCTGAACTGCAGCCTGCGGGCGATGCGCCGCTGCGCTCGACGCCTATTCGCGCGGTGGTGCTGACCAATGCCGATGTCGATCATATCGCCGGACTGCTCAGCCTACGCGAACGGCAGCCTTTCGCCATCTATGCAACGGCGCAGGTTCTGGCGACGCTGGAGGCGAATTCGATTTTCAACGTTCTCGATCCAGCGCTTGTGCCGCGGCGCATCCTGCCGCCGGCGAAAGAATTGGCCATCTGCGACGCAGAAGGCCGCGATACCGGCGTGATGATCGAGCCCTTTCCCGTGCCCGGGAAGATAGCACTCTATCTGGAGGATAGAGACCGTCCGGATGCCAATTTCAGCTCCGACGCAGGTGACACGATCGGAGTCCGAATTGCCGGCATCGGCAGCCGCGGCTCCGTCTTCTATATCCCAGGCTGCGCGCGCATCGATGCGCGCTTACGCGCGCGTCTCACCGATGCCGCCTGTCTTTTGTTCGACGGCACGGTGTATACCGACGACGAGATGATCGTCGCCGGCGTCGGTCAGAAAACCGGCGCGCGCATGGGGCATCTGGCGATCTCGGGAGAACTGGGTTCGATCGCAGGCTTGGCCGATGTGAAGGTTAGCCGCCGTGTCTTCGTCCACATCAACAACACCAACCCCATCCTTGACGAGAATTCCGCCGAGCACGCGGCGGTCAAGGCGGCAGGCTGGGAAATCGCAAACGACGGTATGGAGATGGAATTTTGAGCGACTTCCGCGATGCAGCCAAAGGCGGACTCTCCACGAGCGCTCTCGAAGCCGTATTGAGGCAGGTTGGCGCCGAGCGCTATCACAATCGCCATCCCTTTCACCACAGGATGACCAGCGGCGCGTTGTCAAAGGCCGAGATGAAGGCCTGGGCGCTGAACCGCTATTGCTATCAGGCGGTCATCCCGCGCAAGGATGCCATGATCCTCGTGCATGCCGAGGATCCGGCGTTTCGCGCCGCTTGGCGCAAGCGGATCGAGGATCATGACGGCGAGGACGGCTGGAGCGGCGGCATCGCGCGCTGGCTGCATCTGGCAACTTCGCTCGGCCTGGACGCCGAGGCCGTGAAGAGCGAAAGGCTGGCGCTGCCGGCGACGCGCTTCGCGGTGGGCGCTTACCTTTCCTTTTGTACAAACCGGACGCTGTTCGAGGCGGTCGCGTCGTCGCTGACCGAGATGTTCTCGCCACTCATCATCGGCGAGCGGGTGCCGGCAATGCTGGCCAAATACGACTACATCACCGAGGATACGCTGGCCTATTTCAGGCAACGGCCCGAACAGGCCTCGCGTGACGCCGACTTCGCCCTCGCCTACGTGCTCAGCCACGCCGATACGGCGGAGCGCCAGCAGCAGGCAATCGATGCACTGGTGTTCAAATGCGATATACTCTGGGCCATGCTTGATGCGCTTCAACACGCCTATGGCGAGCAGGGAAACATACCGCCCGGCGCCTTCCAGCCTGAGGCAGCCCTATGATGGCGCTGCGCGAAAGAGCCGTGGTGTCGCTGCGGTCGGTACCTTCGCTGCCGAAGCACGTGCGCATACAGTACGATTCCGTGCGGCAGGCATTCGCCGTGCTTTCACCGGAAAAGATATTCTGGCCGAACGATGTCAGTCTCGACATATTGCGCCGCTGCGATGGACGGGCAACGGCAGGTGACATCATTGCCGGCCTTGCCGCGGATTATGAGGCTGAACAGGAGGCCGTGGCGACCGACGTCATCGCCTTCCTGCAGGAATGGTCGGACAAGCTGCTGGTGAGGCTATGAGCACGCCCCTCCTCCCTCCAATCGGCATGCTGGCGGAACTGACGCATCGCTGCCCGCTGCAATGCCCTTATTGCTCCAATCCGCTCGAACTGCTGAAGGCCAATCGCGAACTCGACACAGAGACCTGGCTCGCTCTGTTCTCGGAGGCAGCCGATCTCGGAGTGCTGCAGGTGCATCTGTCCGGCGGCGAGCCGACACTGCGCCGCGACCTCGAGCAATTGATCGCCGGGCTTGCGGGGCGCGGCGTCTACACCAATCTGATTACCGCGGGCGTTGGCATCGTCGAGGGCCGTATCGAGGCATTTGCCGAAGCCGGTCTCGACCATCTGCAACTGAGCTTTCAGGGTGCGCGGCCGGCGACCACCGATCGCATCGGCAACCACAAGGGCGCTCACGAAAAGAAGCTGGAGACGGCACGCCGCGCGCGCGCTGCCGGTCTGCCTCTTACCATCAACGCACCGATCCATCGCCATAACATCGAGGAAGTGCCGGAATTCATCGATCTCGCCCTTTCGCTGGGCGCGGAGAGGCTTGAGATCGCCAATGTGCAGTATGCCGGCTGGGCGTTGACCAATCGCGATCAACTGATGCCCGAGCGTGAAGCGGTCGACAGGCAGGCGGAGATCGTCGCGGAGGCACAGGAGCGGTTGGCCGGCATCATCAACATCGATTTTGTGACGCCGGACTATTTTGCGATCTATCCCAAGCCGTGCATGGGCGGCTGGGCGCGTGACGCCTTCATGGTGACGCCTGACGGCACCGTACTGCCCTGTCATGCCGCACAGACGATCCCGTCTCTCAGCTTCGAGCGTTTCGAACCACGCAGGCTGTCCTCGATCTGGGCCGATTCACCGGGGTTCAATGCCTTTCGCGGCACGGACTGGATGCAGGAACCCTGTCGCGGCTGTGAGCGGCGCGAGATCGACTGGGGCGGCTGCCGCTGCCAGGCGATGGCGATCGCCGGCGATGCCGCTGCAACGGACCCGGCTTGCGCGAAATCGCCGATCCATGCTCGCATGGCAATGCTGGTCGACGAAGCCAAGCGCATTGCCACAGCCCCTTCGAGAGAAGAACCATTCGTCTACCGGCGGATCGGCGCCATGACCGAATCCGCCTGACCAGTGTCATACCAGCCCGAGCAGAAAGGCGGCGCCGCCGAGAAAGCCTGCCGAGCAGATCCATAGCAGCCCAAGCCCCCGGACCCGGCATTCGAGCACCGCTGAGCCGGGGTTGACGGGGTCATAGTGAACGTCGACCTTGCTACCTTCGACATATTGCCGTGCCTGGCCGCCGACGAGGCCGGGCAGCGAGGCGGTCACGGTGGCGCCGAAGGTCACACGATCGGCGCTGTAGCGCTGGCCGGCGACGCCATAGGAGTAGACGATGCGGGATTTGGAGACGGTGCGCCAGCGGCCATAGCCTGAATGGTTTCGGAGCGCCTGCAGACCTGAAGTGTCGATGCGGCCAGCGACGATCGGCCATTTTGCCGCCTGCTCGGCTAACGCTTTCTGGGCGAAACCCATGCTCAGGATGAACAAGCCCATAAAAAGCAGCAACGCCGCGGCACCGAGATTCTGCGGCTTGGGCAAATGCGGCCCAATCGCTTCCAGAACACCGCCGACGGAAAACACCAGCACAACCGCCCCGATCACCAATCCTGCCGAAAGTTGGACCATGAACTTGAAGGCGCCGTCCGGCAGTGTGCGCTCGATCACCGCTTTGCTCGGATCGGCCGGATTGTAGAAGACAGTCACCTCCGCGCCGCGGGGAAACTGGGCAAGGGTTTCAGCGACTTCGAAATTCCCCAAATTCTCCTTCACGCTGTAGCGCGAGCTTTGAAATTTCTTGCCGCCGACCTTGTATTCGAAGGTGATCGCCGGAAAATTGCGCATTTCGGTGGTATCGCTGCTGTCCGAGCCAACGCCCGAGTTTCTCACTTCACGTGCCTCGACGCGCGAGGAAATGATCTTTCCCGGGGCCGGCAACCAGCGGCTGAGCGCTTTCACCTCTCGCCATTTCATGAAGGTGATGAACGACAGCGCGCCCGCGACCACGCAGGCAAAGCCGACAAGCATGATCTTGAGTTCCAACTCGTCTCCCCCAGGAGTGCAGGAACTTCACATAGACAGCAAGGCTGCGGCAATGTCTTGCTTATTCGCGAAATCTGAAAAGGCTGAGCAGCGCAAACAGCGACAGCGTTCGGCGGGTCATGCAGGCTTGACGGCCAGGAACGTGTTCCATTCTTCGCTATCGCGGCCGACGTTGAAATCGTCCCTGATGAGGACGAGCCCGGCGCCTTCGAGACGGGCCGCGAAGTCGTCCCTGCGCCAGTAGACCATGTGATATTCGCCTGATGTCTCGCCGTCGCCATTGCGCATCGAGACGAGGAAGGCGCCGCCCGGCCGCAGCGACCCGGCTATCTTGGCAAGTACCTGGTCGGTCTCGTCGCGAGGCACATGGATGAGGACGCATAGGGCCAGGACTGCGTCGTAGGGGCCGCCGAGATCATCGGTGATGAGATCGAGCAACTCGCCATGCTTGCCACGCGCGGCCTGCAGTTCCAGAAACCGCTTGGTTGCGTCGGTGCGCCGGACTTTGACACCCAAAGTCTCCAGAAAATCCGCGTCATATCCGGCTCCGGACCCGACTTCCAAAATCCGGCCGCCTGCACCGGCGATTGCCACCAGGCGCTTCAGCGATGCCTGCTCCCTCTCGTTGGGAACATGGCGCACGGTGGCATCATATTGTTCGGCATAATCCTCGTAGGCGCTGATCGTTTGACGGCTCTGCGCCAGAGCCTCCGATGACACACCCATCTTTTCCTCCCATGCGTCCATGTCGGTCAAAGAGCCGGACACTTTCCTCAGCGAATGCTGCCGGCGGAAGCGTGTCCATCGAGCAGTCCGATATCGCGCTTGCCCAGACCGCGGGCATCAAGCAGAGCGAAGCGCGCCGGGACTGACGACTGTCTCAGTTGGCGTCGGCTACCGTCTGCCGGCCGCCGGCCCAGGCGCGCCATTGCCGTTCGTCGCCATGGAAGACATTGAGGTCTATACGGCCGGTGACGCCGTGCGACAGGCCGGAGCCGGAATACTGCCAGAAGAGCCATTTGCGGCCGGGATAGACCTTTGACGGATGCTGGGCCACGGCACGCAGCCAGAACGGATAGTCGAGGAATTCGCCCCTGAGATTGTCGCGGTAGAAATCGGGCGCGGTGTAGATGATGGGACGCTGGCCGTAATGGCGCTCCAGCTTGTCCATGAACACCTGCATCTTTTCCAGCACCTTTTCGCGCGACGGCCGGCGCTTGCAGCTGGACTCGCCGTTCCACTCGACGTCTATCACCGGCGGCAGTGCGCCTTCGACCCTGGGCACGTTGCGGATGAACCAGTCCGCCTGCTCGCCGGCCGTGCGGCACCAGTAGAAGAAATGATAGGCGCCGCGCTTCAAGCCGGCGGCGTCGGCGTTGCGCCAGTTTTTCATGAACATCGGATCGAGGTGGTCGCCACCGTCGGTCGCCTTGACGTAGGCGAAGTTGGCGCCCTGGGCGCGCAGCTTGTCCCAATTCACGTTGCCTTGCCAACGCGAGACGTCGACGCCGTGCACTGCAAGGCGGCGAGGCGAAGCCTTGCCGAAATTGATAGGCTTGGCATCACGAAAACCGTAACGGGTGAGCGGCCCGGCAAGCATGGCCGGTGCCGCGCGGGTCAACAGCTTGGGCGGCGACACCAAGGCTGCCGGCTCGACCGGCAACCCGCCGACATCAGGCACTTGGGGATCAGGCACATCAGGTGCGGCAAACACCCCCGTCTCTTCCTCCTCCGCCAAACCAAACGGGCGCCTCGGACCGTTGTCAGACATGGGGGCCAATTCGGCCCTTGCCGCCCTGTTGCCCCTTGCCGCCGGAGCAGCGGCGATCGGTGCCGGCGGCCGAATCACGGAACTGGTGGTCTCGTTGGACGGTTTCTGCAAATCCAGCGCGTCGACGCCGGCCGTTGAAGAGCAGCCGGCAAGGCATAGCGATGCGATCAAAAAACTGACGACGCCCGGAATCCGCATCTGGACCTGTACTCAAAACACAACAGACCGAGGGCAAAACGACAGCCGACGGACAAACCGGATCAGTTATGAATGAGAAATTACCAATAAAGTTTGAATCAATTTTTTTCGCCCATACCGCGTGTGGGTAAGCGCGGTGGAAAACCGGCTAGGATTTCCTGAAAACGCCGATCATCGGCCCGAGATTCCAGTAGTCGTCTTTGCGGCCGATGGCAGGCGAAAACAAGCTTGATATCGTGCCGTCGAGGAACAGCGCGTTGTCGCAGCCAAGCGCGTCGCGGAAAAGCCGGGCGAAGGCATGGAAGGTCACTGTGCCGTTCGAAATCGCAAAGACCGCGACGCCGTCCTTTCGCACCCCGACACCGTCGCGGGTTTTCCGCGAAGTGCCGTCGGCCTGGAATTTCGGATGCAGCTTGCCGTCGATCACCAGCATCGGCCCCGATTGCGTCGCATAGTCGACGGTCGGGCGCCTTTTCACGAAATCCCTGGTGGCACGGACCGCGGCCTTGCCGTCGCGAATGTAGAAAATGCCGTTCGGCTGCAGGGAAAAATTGCCGCTTCCAGATCCCGTTTTCACCGAGGCCATCTCCTGGCCACGCTCGACATAGAGGCCGACCGGAGCGAGGTTCGGGTGATACATGCCGGCATTGATGCCGAACAGCATGGTGCGACCTGCTGCCTGTTGCGCGGCATGCAGATTGTGCAGCGACTGAAACGGCTTGCCCGCCGCATCCTTCCAGAACAGCTCGAGCTGATATCGTTTCGGATCGACCTCGCAAACGAGATAGCTGGTCGCCTCGAAGGTGAAGTCCCGGCATGGCGGCAGTGAGGCGACCCACTGGCCAAATCCCATGCCTAATGCCGCCACCGACGGCAGTGCGCCCTTGGCCAATGCCAGCAGCAACGGCAATGATTGTAAGAGGGTCAGGAAATCCATGCGCTTACCGGAATCGAAGTTCGAGGTCCGATACGGATATAACCCGTTTCAAGCGATACTGTGAAAGGCGCTGGACTTAGGCAAGCCATCCCATGGCGACGCTCAACAACAAGACGATGCCGAGCAGGCCGCGATAGATGACGAACGGCCAGGCCGAGAAACGCTCCAGCACGTGCATCAGCCCCCATATGGCGAAGAAGGCGGAGATCGAGGCGACGACCAGCCCGACGGCAAGGACCGACCACCCATGGGCGTCGAGATGGACCTTGTGCAGTTCCCAGAGTTCCTTAAGGCCGGCGAGTGCAATCGCCGGCAACCCGAGCAGGAACGAGAAGCGCGCCGCCTCGGCCCGCTTGAAGCCGAGCCCCAGTGCCGCCGTCAGGGTCGAGCCCGAGCGCGAGACGCCGGGGACAAGCGCGCCGATCTGGGCAACACCGACGAGCAGCGCATCGGTCAGCGACGCACCGCCCATGCTGCGCCGGTGACGGGCAAAGATCTCGGCCAGCGCCAGCAAGATCGCCATTGCGATGCAGGCCCAGCCGATCACCGTCAGGCTACGTAGCGGCGAATTGCAGGCGTTGAGCACGCCCGACAGCGCCACGCCGGCGATGACGATCGGGATCGTCGCCAGCACGATCCAGAGCGCCAGCTTGAAATGCCGGTCGGCGAAATCGCGTCGCGCCAGAGCGTCGAACGAACCAAACAGGATATTCCTGACATCACTCCAGAAATAGCTGACCACCGCGGCAAGAGCCGCGAGTTGCATGGCGGCGGAGAAGGCGGAGCCAGGATCCTGCCAGCCGAGCACGGCCGGCACGATGCGCATATGGGCGGTCGAGGAAATCGGCAACAGTTCGGTGATGCCTTGCACCACGCCGAGGAACGCCACCTTGGCGAACCCCAGCCCGACGAAGCCCGTGTCCAGGCCTTGTGTGCAGATGTCGGCCAAAATCGAATTCCGTGCATGAGAGATCAGAGTTGCGTGGACCGACCACCGGTCAATCCCCGACAAGCCTTATCGTCATGGGCCGGATAATCAATTTACGGATTTGTAAGCTGGCGTGCCGAAGTGCACGCCGTTCGAAACCGGCCCACCTTGGAGCCGGCTTGAGATACACAGGGAAAATCGCAAAGCGACTACGGGCAGAGCCAGAGTTTCTGGCATGTCCTGGCGATCACATGCGCCGGCGGCACTTCGGGCTCATCGGTCGAAGGCCGGCGAGCCCGTTCGAGCAGCATGCGCACCTGTTCGGGGCGCACACGATCGCGCTCCATCACAAGCAGGACCATCGGATCGCTCAAAAGCTCGTCCAGGGTGCTGATGCTGTCGTTCATCCGTCGTCTCCTCGAATGCCGTACCCGCGACCCATAAATAGGGAGACAATGATGGCCCGCCAATGACGCTTTGCCGGCTACCTCGTGTCGATTTGAATTAAATTTTGGCCATGGTTGCGTTCTTCCTTCTCGCTGGCGTAGCGCGTCGATCCACCTTCTTCCACAACAAAGGGAAAGGGGAAAATTAGCCTGGCGGAGGGGCGCCTTCGTATTTCGGCAGGCTGTCATCGAGCACCACCCAGGGCTGCTTCGAGGCGGTGAAAATATGCATTTGCGGCTTGAAAACCGTGGGATCGTCGAGCGAACCGGTGGTGATGCCGATGATATCAGCGGAATCACGCCGGGAAAACATCGTCGTGCCGCAGCTCGGGCAAAAGCCGCGCTTGAGATCCGGCGAAGAGTTTATGGTCGCCAGCGGCCCGTCGATCGTCACGTCGTCGATGCGAAACAGGACGCGTGCGTTGAAGGCGGCGCCGATCGCCTTCTGGCAAACCCGGCAGTGGCAGACGCGTTCGTTGATGGGGGCCGCGTCCGCGCGGTAGCGCACCGCCTTGCACAGGCATCCGCCGTCATATCTTGCCATTGTCCGGATCGATCCACTGGTGGGGGAGAATAGGCGCGCAAGGTATCGGCGCGGCCGATTGGGTCAATTGAAAAGCTTTGATGCAACGTCATCGCTTATGCTGATGCGAGTGGGGCTGAAGTCATGACGCCGAAAGCCGTCATGGCGGCCGCATGACGATCCGCCGGCTGCCAGCCAACAACCGGCGGCCTTGGCGTTCACTCCGTTTCGCCGACGACCTCGTCCCAGGTTTTGACCTTGGTCTGGCCGTTGAGGAACGGCAGCGCGGCGGCCGTGAGTTCGGGGGCGAAGAAAGTGTCGTAGTGGGTGCGGTTGGGCAGGATCGCCAGGCGGTTCTGCGACAGGTTCTCGCGCATCCAGCCGGCGTCCTTCAGCCCGCCGCCGAGCATCTGATAAAACTTGATCTCGTGCTCGGGCTTGTACATATCGCTGTCGCCATAGACCAGCATGACAGGCATCTTCAGCTTGGCGACGTCGGCCGAGTAATCGCGGTTCTGACGCATGAAGCCGCCCAGCGCATCGAGGAGCTTCGGGAACTCCTCCGGATGCGGCGCCACCGCGACGTAGGATTTGTACATCGGCGTGTCCTTCATGAACTCAGCCGCAGCCGCGCTCACCTGTGCCTGCTGGGGACGCATCTCGTCATAGAAGCCGTCCGTGGCGTAGCCGGTCGATACCAGGACGAGGCGGCGCACCGCTTCGGGATGCTGGCCGGCCATTCGGAAGGCGACGCCGCCGCCCAGCGAATAGCCCATGACATCGACCTGGTCGTAACCGAGCGCCTTGACGATGGCGGCCATGTCGTCGCCCATCGCTTCCACGGTGAATGGTCGGTCACCCAGCGCGGTGCGACCGTGACCCTGCAGGTCGACGCCGATGACGGTGCGGTTTTCGGCAAGTTTCGGCAGGATCGGCGCGAACATATCCGTGGTGCCGAGACCGCCATGCAGCAGAAGCAGCGGCTCGCCCTTGCCATAGATGGCATAATAATAATTCAGGCCGTCGATCGGCAGCAGGCCAGACTTTTCCGGCTTCGGCAGTGCGTTCGTCTCAGTCGTCATGGCGGGTTTTGTCTCCTCCGCATTGGTGGTGCCCGGGCAGGCAAGCAGTGCTGCGGCCGAAGCAAAAATGGCGAAAAACAGGGTTTTGGACATATCGATCTCCTCTCGTCCTGCCGGTATCAGAGCGTCATGCGGATCAAAGCGTTTTGGCGAGTTCTTCGAGCTGGTCGGCGCACTGTCCCCAACCCTCGTGGAAACCCATCTTCTCATGCTGTTCGCGGTCGGCGACGCTCCAGTGCCTGACCCGAGCGATGTAGCGCGTCTTGCCGTTGCCCTCGTCCTCGAAGGTCAGCACGACGGTCATGAACGGCTTTTCCGAAGGCTGCCAAGCCTCTGTGTAGGCGTCGGTGAAGACGATCTTCCTGCCGGGAACGACTTCGAGGAAGATTCCCGGGTTGGGGAATTCGTTACCGTCCGGGCTAGCCATGACGACAAGGCTCGAGCCGCCGGTGCGCACATCCATCTCGGCGCGCGGCGTCGTCCACGGCTTTGGCGAGAACCAGCGCGTGATCAGTTTCGGATCGGTCCAGCAGCGATAGACGTTCTCACGCGGCGCATCGATGATGCGGGCAAGAACCACTTCACGGTCGTTGGTGGGGGCGGTGTCGAGCTTGGTGGTCATAAGGGCGTCCTGCGTTTGATCTGGCTTCCGTCCCAAGGACGAGCCGATGAACCGCAAACCGACATCGTCCACGAAAATTTTGCGATGACGTCCCTGCTCCGCGTCGGTCCGTGGGGAACGAAGGAAGTGTCAGTGGCGCTTGGCTTGCACCAGATAAGCCTCGATTTCGGTTTCGCCGAGCCACTTTGCCGCTTCCAGCCGGTGCAGGCCTTCGACGAGGATGTGGCGTTTGCCGTCATGGCGGACCTGGATCGGCGTCTTCATGCCGTTTTCCAGAATGTCCTCGGCCAGATGGCGGACGGTCTCGGGATGCAGCGTCTTCTTGCGCGCTGTCGGCACGTAGATCTCGTCGACTTTGACCTTTTGCACTCTGAGCATTCCGACCCCCGTGGCGGAAACGCCGCCTGCCCTGAGATAGTCCGTTTGATGGAGGCGGCCAAGGGTGCGGCTAACGAATGCTGGTCCGATCGTTTCCATTTGACGCAACGACAGCAGATCGCCGAAATGGCGGCCTTCGACCTTTCAGGTGTTCATGACCCATCTGCCGACCGAATTCCCCGATTTCGGACTGACGCCGGAGCAGCGCCGCCACGCGGTGCGTGGCCATTACTACGAATGGCCGGGGATGGATGGCGAGCGCGGCGAGATCTGGTGCTACAGCGACCGCTTTTCCTATCGCGCCGGCGAAACGGTGGCGTTGCATGTCAGTTCGACAGCTCCGAACTTCGGCATGACAATCACCCGGGATGGCGGCAGCGAGACCAAAGCGTTCGAAAAATCGGGCATCGCGGCACGCCGGCAGGACACACCTGACCAGTGTTCGGTTGAAGGCTGCGGCTGGGACGTATCCTTCGAATTTCGCGTCGGGGCGGACTGGCCGTCCGGTGCCTATCGGGTCACGCTGACCGCCGACGGGCGCGACGGCAAGCCGATCCAATGCCACCATGTTTTTATCGTCAGCCCACAGCCGGGCCGTAAACCCGGCCGTGTGCTGCAGGTGGCTGCGACAGGCACATGGCTGGCCTACAACACCTGGGGCGGCTCCAACCATTACCAGGGCATCACCGGGCCGGACCGCAACCAGTATTCGCCCATCGTGTCGACGCAACGCCCCTGGTGCCGCGGCTTCGTCGTGCTGCCGAAGGATGCGCCGCGCGTGCCGCTGGAAGTCGCCGTGCCGCCGAAGACGGTGCCGCGTTATCCGCATATGGAATGGGCGCTCGCCACCGGCCATTCGAAGAAATACGCCTCGTCGGGCTGGGCCAGCTATGACAGCCATTTCTTCCGCTTCGCCGAACGGGCCGGCTATGGCGTCGATCTCATCAGCCAGCACGATCTGCATTTTTCGCCCGAAATTCTCGACGGCTACGACTGTGCCGTCTTCGTCGGCCATGACGAATACTGGACCTGGGAAATGCGCGATGCCGTCGACGCCTATGTCGAGCGCGGCGGCCATGCGGCGCGCTTTGCCGGCAATTTCATGTGGCAGACGCGGCTGGAAGACGAGGCCCGCCGGCAGGTCTGCTACAAATATCGCGCGCGTGCCGAAGACCCCGCCTATCTCCCAGGCGGCGACATCACCCGCGCCACCAACTCCTGGGAAGCGCCGGAAATCGGCCGGCCGGGTTCGGCGACCTTCGGGCTCAACGCCACGCGCGGGGTTTATACCGGTTGGGGCGGTTGCGCGCCGCGCGGCGTGCGTGGCTTTCCGGTCTACCGGCCGGAGCACTGGGCCTTTGCCGGCACCGGCATCTATTATGGTGACCTGCTGGGCTCCGACAGCCACGTCTATGGCTATGAAGTCGATGGGCTCGACTTCGAGGTACGCGGCGGCCTGCCCTACCCGACCGCCACCAGCGGCGCGCCAGACGGCCTGCAGGTTCTCGCCGTCGGCATGGCATCCCAGGTCGAGGAAAGTGCCGACATCCCGATCGAGGACCAATTCCTCACCGACGAGGATGGCCGCTTCACCGCCGAGACGCTGTTCGGCGAGGCGAGCGACGCCAATCTGGAAAAAGTCAAACGCGGCAACGGCATGATCGTCAATTTCCCGCGTGGCAAGGGCGAGGTGTTCCACGCCGGAAGCTGCGAATGGGTCGCCGGCCTGCTAAGACAGGACCCGATGGTCGAACGCGTCACCAAGAATGTCCTCGATCGTTACCTCGGAAAGTCCTGACATGTCGAAAGTCCAGACCGCCACGCAAGACACCGATGCCCGGCGAGAGTCGCATCTGTTCTATTTGTCCAGCCTGCGCCGGCCGCTGATCGACCGCGCCGAGGGCATTTATATGTGGACGCAGGATGGCCGCCGCTTCATCGACGGCTCGAGCGGCCCGATGGTCGCCAATATCGGCCATTCTAACCGCAATGTGCTGGATGCCATGAAGCGGCAGATGGACCGCGCCACCTTCGCCTATCGGCTGCATTTCGAGAACGAGCCGGCCGAGGAGTTGGCACGCGAACTGGCCGGCAAGCTGCCGGAAGGCATGGACCGCATCTTCTTCGTCTCGGGCGGCTCGGAGGCGACGGAATCCTGCATCAAGCTGGCGCGGCAATGGGCCGTTGCCACCGGACAGGCCAGCCGCTGGAAGGTGATCACGCGCTTCCCCTCCTATCATGGCGGCACGCTGGGTTCGCTCTCGATCACCGGCGACGATGCGCTGGCCGAAACGTTCGAGCCGATGATGCGGGTGATGCCGACCGTGCCGGCGCCGAACGCCTGGCGCGACCGCGACAATCTCTCGATGGAACAGCGCGGCATCCGCTATGCCGACATGCTGGAAGAAAAGATCCTGGCCGAAGGGCCTGAGAGCGTGGTGGCCTTCATCATGGAGCCGATCGGTGGCGCGGCGACCTCAGCCCTGGTGGCGCCCGACAGCTACTATCCGCGCATCCGCGAGATCTGCGACCGCTACGGAATCCTGCTCATCCACGACGAGGTGATGAGCGGCGCCGGTCGCACCGGCAAATTCCTCGGCGGCGACCATTGGAACTGCAAGCCCGACATCGTCGCGCTGTCGAAGGGGCTGGGTTCGGGCTATGCGCCGCTTGGCGCGCTCGCCGCCCCGATGCGGCTGGTGCAGCCGCTGCTTGACTCCGGCGGCTTCCAGCACGGCCACACCTATGCTGGCAATCCGCTGGCCTGCGCCGCCGGGCTTGCCGTGCTCGGTGAAATGGACCGGCTCGACCTGATCGCCAATGCGGCCGCCATGGGCGACGTGCTGATGGACGGGCTGAAGGGGCTGGCGAAGCGGTTTCCGTTCATCGCCGATATGCGTGGCAAGGGCCTGCTCACCGGCGCCCAGATGGTTGCCGATCCCGAGACGCTGAGGCCGATCGACCAGACCATGAAAGCCACGCAACGGCTGCTCGACCTCGCCTATGAGCGCGGGCTGATCATCTATGGCCGCAGGGTCAAGGGCGGCGTCGACGGCGACAATTTCATGGTCGCGCCGCCGATGATCGTCACCAGGGAGCAGGTCGGCGAGATCGTCTCCATCATCGGCGACTCGCTGGACGTTCTGGCCTCCGAACTCGACCTACCGGTCGAAGGCTGAGGCGACAAAGATGGCGCCTAGAAAAGTCATCGTCACCTGCGCTGTCACCGGCTCGGTGCACACGCCGTCGATGTCGCCCTATCTGCCGGTGACGCCGGACCAGATCGCAGCGGAGGCGATCGCGGCGGCCGAAGCCGGTGCTTCGATCCTGCATCTGCACGCCCGCGATCCGAGTGACGGCCGCCCGACCGCCGATCCGGACGTCTACATGCAGTTCCTGCCGCGCATCAAACAGGCGACCGATGCAGTGATCAACATCACCACCGGCGGCTCGTCGCTGATGACCCTGGACCAGCGGCTGGTGGCACCGCTCAGAGCCGAACCCGAAATGTGCTCGCTCAACATGGGTTCGATGAATTTCGCGCTGTTCCCGATGCTCGACAAGCCGAGGGAATGGCAGCACGAGTGGGAACCGAAGCTGCTGGAAGCCACCCGCGACACGATCTTCAAGAACACCTTCGCCGACATGGAAGGGGTGCTGGAAAGACTGGGCAAGGGCTGCGGCACGCGCTTCGAATTCGAATGCTACGATGTCGGCCATCTCTACTCATTGGCGCATTTCCGCGACCGGGGGCTGGTGTCTGGCCCATTGTTCATCCAGTTCGTGCTGGGCATTCTGGGCGGCATCGGCGCTGACCCGGACAATCTCGTCCACATGAAGCGGATCGCCGACAAATTGTTCGGCGACAGCTACCAGTTCTCGGTGCTGGCCGCCGGCCGCCAGCAGATGCCGCTGATCTCGATCGCCGCGGCCATGGGCGGCAATGTCCGCGTCGGGCTGGAGGACAGTCTCTATGACGGCCGCCAGCTGGCGAAATCCAATGCCGATCAGGTGCGCCGCATCCGTGGCATTCTCGATGGGCTGTCGCTGGAGGTTGCAACCCCCACCGAAGCGCGCGACATGCTGGCGCTCAAGGGCGGCGACCGGGTGGCGTTTTGAGATGCTGGCGTTTGAAAGGGAGACAATCTGAAATGATTGCGTTCCTTCGCACCCCCCTCTGTCCTGCCGGACATCTCCCCCGCAAGGGGGGAGATCGGATGTCATTTCGGCTTTCGCTAACTTCCAACGTTGCAGGATGGGCGGTAGTATCAAAACTGCCAATCTCCCCCCTTGCGGGGGAGATGTCCGGCAGGACAGAGGGGGGTGCCTGGGCACCGAACCTCCGATGATTGTCCCCCCGCCCAATATCCTCCTTCGACTCGGCACTCTCGACGACGTCGAAACGATCCACGCGGCGATCCTGAAACTCGGCACCCATATCGGCGCGCCGGAGGAAATCATCTCGACACCGGACGATCTCAGAACCTATGGCTTCGGCGAAAAGCCCGCCTTCTCGACCCTGATCGCCGAGGTGGACGGCGAATTTGCCGGGCTTTGCCTGCATTTTCCGATCTTTTCAACCTGGATGGGGCGGCCTGGCGTCTATGTGCAGGACCTCTATGTCGAGGATCGTTTTCGCGGGCGCAAGATCGGCGAGCGGCTGCTGCGGCACGTTGCGGCGCAGTGCCGGAAAGAAGGCGGCGTCTATCTCCGACTGTCGGTCGACACCGACAATGAAGGCGCCAAGACCTTCTACGAAAGGCTGGGCATTGCCTGGTCGAGCTATGAGCAGACCCAGAAAATCATTGGCGAGGCGTTCTTTGCCTTCGCCGATGCGCCGCAGAACGAGGATCCGGAATGAAAGCCTTCTATGCCGAGGAACAGAAGCGTCACGACCCCAAGGCCTTTCTGTCAAGCGGTGCGGCGCAGCCCAATCCGGAAAAGCCGGAGCGCGTCGGGAGATTGTTATCCGGCGCAAAATATGCTGGCTGCACGATCGAGCGACCTCGCAACCATGGCCTCGGTCCGGTCGCGGCTGTGCATACGCCCGAATATCTGGATTTCCTCGAGCATATCTACGCGCGCTGGCAGCGCATCGAGGGCGCTTCGGCCGAAGTGATCCCCAACATCCATCCGATCGCGCGCAACGGCTCCTACCCGGCCTCGGCAGTCGGCCAGGCCGGCTACCACATGGCCGACACGGCCTGCCCTATCTCAGGGGAAACATGGCAAAGCGCGCTGTGGAGCGCCTGGAGCGCGGTCGAAGCCGCCGAGGCGGTGATGTCAGGCGTACCGGCCGCCTACGCGCTATGCCGCCCGCCCGGTCACCACGCCTTTGCCGATGTCGCCGGCGGTTTCTGTTTCATCAACAATTCGGCCGTCGCCGCACAGGCTCTGCGTAAACAGGCCGCACGGGTGGCGATCCTCGATGTCGACCTGCATCACGGCAACGGCACGCAAGGCATCTTCTATGCACGACCGGATGTGCTGACCGTCTCGCTGCATGCCGATCCCGTGCGTTTCTACCCGTTCTTCTGGGGCCATGCCGACGAGCGCGGCGAAGGGCCAGGCCTCGGCTACAATTTCAACCTGCCGCTGCCACGCAAATCCGCCGACGCGGCGTTTCTCGAAGCGCTCGAGGTAGCGTTCCAGCGCATCCGTGCCTTTTCGCCCGACGCGCTGGTCGTGGCGCTCGGGCTCGATGCGTTCGAGGGCGATCCGTTCGGCGGACTTTCGGTGACGACGCCGGGTTTCTCGCGCATCGGCGAGGCCATCGCAAAGCTCGACCTGCCGACGGTCATCGTCCAGGAGGGCGGCTACCTCTGCGACGAACTCGGCGACAATCTCACCGCGTTCCTCACCGGCTTCGGCGGCAAGATGCGGTGAGTACTCAAGCCAGTGTCAGGAGCGCTGCTGCCTGAGCATGGCGATGACCCGGTGCACGCTCTCCAGCGTCTCGTCGATTTCGGCAGATGTGTTGTAGTGAGCGATGCCGATGCGCACGACGCCATACTCGGCCGGGATGCCGAGTTGATGGACGATCTCCCAGGCATAGTTGTGCCCCGACCACAGGAAGATGTTCTCGGCGTTCATCTGCCGTACGATCGTCTCCGGCACGATGCCGTCGACGGTGAAGGACACCGTCGGCACGCGCTCGCCAATCCGCTTCGGATCGGTGATGCCGTGGATGGTCAGACCCTCGATATCGGACAGACCGTCGATCAGCTGTTGCGCCAGCGGGTTTTCATAGGCGATCGACACCGCGAACGCCTTGGCGATCTTCTGCCTTCGCGATCCACCCTCGCCCGCTGCCGAGCCAAGGTCGGCGAAGTAATCGACCGCGGCCGTGAGGCCGGCCATCAGTTCGATCTGCGGCGTGCCCAGCTCGAACCGCTCCGGCAGGCCGTTGGATGAACAGCGGCACTTGTAGGGTTTCAGATCATCGATGACATCATGCTGGCCCCACAAAATGCCCATATGCGGGCCGAAGAATTTGTAGGCCGAACAGATCAAGAAATCGCAGCCGAGCTCCTGAACGTCGATCAGGCCGTGCGGGGCGAACTGCACGGCATCGACATAGACCAGCGCGCCGGCGTTCCTGGCGATGGCGCTCAGCGCCTTCACCCGGTTGATGGAACCAGTCAGGTTGCTGGCATAGTTCAACGCGACCAGCCGGGTCCTGTCGGATAGCAACCCGGCGAGCGTCGCCTCTTCGACCTGCCAGCTCTTTTCGTCGAACGGCAGCCAGCGCACGACGAGGCCGAGATCCTCGGCCAGCTGCAGCCAGGGCGACACATTGCCCTCATGGTCCATGCGGGTGAGGATGATCTCGTCGCCGGGCTTCATCGTGCGACCGAGCGTGCGCGACATGTGATAGGTCAGCGTCGTCATGTTGGCGCCGATGATGATTTCTTCCGGGCTCGCCGCACCAAGGAAATCGGCCATTGCCCGATGCGCCTCATCGACGACGGCCTGCGCGGCAATCGTCGTTTCGAAATAGCCGCCAAGGTTGGCGTTGGTGGTCAAAAGACAGCGCGACACGGCGTCTGCGACGACTTGCGGCACCTGCGTGCCGGCCGGATTGTCGAGATAGATGCGGCGACGGCCCTTGTCGGTCAGGGAGAGAGCGGGAAATCTTTCGCGGACCAGCTCGATCGGAAAATTCATTGTTGCCCTCTCCCATTGTAATCATTGGATTCGGCCAGCGGCCAATCCCCGTTCAAGGACAGGGATTACCGACCCGCTGATGGATCGCATCCACCGCCTTCTGCATTTCTTCGGTCCAGACGACATCGACGGAAGACAGCGCCATGTCGAGCTGCGAAAGCGTCGTTGCGCCGACGATGTTGGAGGTTACGAACGGCCGGCTTGAGACATAGGCATTGGCAAACAGTGCCGGCTCCAGGTCAAAGGAGCGCGCCAGCTCATTGTATTCAAGTTGTGCTTCGGCAGCACCTGGCGTCTCGTAGCGCTGGCCGCGGTTGAATAGCTGCGTGCGCGAGCCCTGAGGCCGCGCGCCATGGTCGTATTTGCCAGTCAGGTATCCCTGTGCCAGCGGCGAATAGGGCAGCAGCGACACTTGCTCGCGCTCGCAGACCTCGGCGAGGTTCACCTCGAAGGTGCGGTTGACGAGATTGTAGGCGTTCTGGATCGACGCGACGCGCGGGCCGATGTCCTTGTCGGCTTCGGCAAGGAACCGCATCACGCCCCAGGAACTCTCGTTCGACAGGCCGAAATGGCGTATCTTTCCTGCCTTCACCAGTTCGTCGAACACGGCAAGCGTCTCGGCGACCGGCGTTTCGTCGGCCGGTGCGCCGACGGAATCGGCGCGCGGCGACACGGCGCCGACGCGCGTCGGGTTGGCGCCCCAGGGGATATCCCGCTCCGGCCAGTGGATCTGATAGAGGTCGATATAGTCGGTGCCGAGCTTGGCCAGCGACTTGTCGATGGCGTCAAAGATATCGGCGCGCACCAGTTGCGACGGCCTGTCGCCGCGAAACCAGCTGTTGGCCGTGCGGCCGACGACCTTCGAGGCCAGGATTACCTTGTCACGGTTGCCCTTGGCTTTCATCCAGCTGCCGATGATCTTTTCGGTCCGTCCCTGCGTCTCCGCCTTGGGCGGGATCGGATAGAGCTCGGCGGTGTCGATGAAATTGACGCCGCGCGAGAAAGCCAGGTCCATCTGGGCGTGGCCTTCGGCCTCGGTGTTCTGCTGGCCCCAGGTCATGGAGCCTAGGCAGATCTGGGTAACAAGGAGATCGGTCCGACCGAGACGGCGTTTGTGCATGGAATTCGGCTCCGGAGGAAGGCTGGCGCGACTGCGCGGAGGAAGCCGCATCTATAGGCAAAGCAGAGCCGCTCTCCAAGCCTGGCCAGAGCGACTTTTGCGTGAACCCGAAAGGTTTAGCGGCGAGCGCCGGCCAGCGCGCGGCGCTTGGCCTCGTCGATCAGCATGTTGGCCACTTGCATGCGGATCATGGCGCGCTGGCGCAGATGCGGAGCGACACGGTCGGGGTGGTTGGCAAAGGCAAAGCTGCGGCGCATGCGGCCGAAATCGGCGACCTGCTTGGGCTGATTGAGGCCGAGTTCCACGGCGATGGCTTCGGGATCGATCGGCGGCAGTTTCTCCTCGGGCTTTGGCTCTTCGCCGGCGAGAGCCAGCTTGGCATGATCGAGCAAGGCGGCGAATTCGGTCGCCAGATCCGCGCCCGCCTCGCGATATTCGGCAGCGGAAACCTTGATGCGGCCGGAATGGAGTTCATCGGCCACCGAAAGATAGTCGAACGGGATGGATGGACGCGCGCCGGCCTCTTCGCCCTCGCCATTCTTGTCGGGGGCGATGAAGAGGTCGTCGAGCAACGAAGCGAAATCCCGCTTGGCGCCAGTAGCGATGTCAGCCTCCCCCTCGCCCGACCATTCGGGTATAGAAGCATAGAACCGGCTCGTTAAAAATGCATGGCACCGATCTTAACGAATTTAGCCGTCGCCTCATCTACCGCTTGACTGACCGCAATCCCAAAAACAAAAGCCGGACTGCATTTTCATGCAGTCCGGAATTCGCCAGGAGTGGCGAGGAAAAACCGGCCATGTAGCCAGCATTCGAGGCTACGATGCGCATCAGTCAAAAGTTTCATCCGGTTGCAGAAAATGGCGAAAAAATCGCCAAGACATGGCAGGTATGCGAATGCTGCACTGCACAATTGTCACGATTCACCTATATTGGCAGCGCTGGAGGACCAATTTGGGGCTTGAATCATGGGTTTCTTCGCTGAAATGTTCGCCCGGCCGCGGCCGCAGGAGCATCTGAGATACCGCTCGGCGCTTGCGCTGCTTCATTCGATGAGCAATGCCGACCGCGCCGACATCGGGATCAAGCCGGCCGACTTCCCCCGCATCGCCCGCGAAATGTCCGTTCGCTAGCTGCATGCGGTGTTCAGGATGTCCCGGATCGGTCCGGGACACCTCTAAAAACTCAGTTCCTTAGCGCGATCCCAGGAACGTCGCCTTGCCCAACGGCACGCCGTTGTGGCGAAGGATGTCGTAAGCCGTGGTAAGATGGAAATAGAAGTTGGGCATGGCCACATGCAACAGATATTGCAGGCCGGGCATCGAGCTTTCGCGTCCGCCAAGTTTCAACTCGATGATCTTGTCGTCGGAGCCATCGAACTCTGCCGCCGAAAAGGTCGTCAGAAGGTCCAGCGTCTTCGTGATGCGCGCCTGGACATCGGCGAAACTCGCCTCGTTGTCCTCGTATCTCGGCACTTCGCGCCCGGCGAGCCGGGACGGCGCACCCTTGGCGTGATCGGTGGCGATCTGCACCTGCCGCGTCAGAGCGTACATGTCGGGCGCCAGCCGAGAGGTCAAAAACACCTGCGGATCGATCTTGCGGTCAAGCGCATTCTGTTCGGCGGTCGCCAGCACATTGGAAAGCGCTTTCAGCCTGGCTGCAAACACCGGCACGGATGCCTCATACATCGATATCGTCACGTCAAATCTCCTGTCCGGCCGAACGCCGGCGGACGCCACGTAGCGCCTTCGCGCAGGATTTTT
The DNA here is from genome assembly GCF_040319775.1 of Mesorhizobium sp. M0870. Lineage (NCBI taxonomy): Bacteria > Pseudomonadati > Pseudomonadota > Alphaproteobacteria > Hyphomicrobiales > Phyllobacteriaceae > Mesorhizobium > Mesorhizobium sp. M0870. The sequence goes on along the minus strand of NZ_JAMYOI010000007.1, from coordinate 29,854 downwards.
CAAGACCGCCGACGCTGCGTCACCACGTTGCCGCAATCGCCGTCGTAGAATCCTCTTATCGAGCGGAGGTTCCCGATGAGACGCGCCCTTTTCGCAGCGACTGCCTTTCTCTCCCTTGCACCGATCGGCCAAACGACATTGGCAGCCGAAGATGCCCCCGAAGCGCCCTATATCGACGATCGGTCGAGCGCCGATGCGGTTGTCCGTTCGCTGTACAGCGCCATCAGCCGGCACGAATTCGCCCGCGCATGGGGGTATTTCGGCGATACAAAGCCGGCAAAGGATTTCGATAGTTTCGTCAAGGGCTATGATGGGACGGACAAGGTCGAAGTCCAGACCGGGACGGTTTCCGACGAAGGCACGGCTGGCAGCATTTTCTACAACGTCCCCGTCGCCATCCGCGCGACGGACAAGGCTGGCGGCGAAAAGGTCTTTGCCGGGTGCTATACGCTGCGCCAGGTGAATGCCCAGATCCAGGCGGAGCCACCCTTCGATCCGATCCACATCGAGAAAGGGGCACTGAAGCCCTCCACTGCCGATTTCGAGAAGGCGCTGCCGCCAAGCTGCGGCGATAGCCCGCCACCGCCAAAGAAAGACACCGCACTGGAACAGGCCAAGAAGGCCTTTCTGGCAACCTATGGCGACCAGTGCGACAAGCAGTTCCTCGCCAATGAGCCGACCGTTTTTTCGATCAAATACAAGGACAAGGATGCGCAGCCCGGCGATCCCGACAAGGAGACGCGACTGTTCCATTTTTCCTGCTCGGCCGCCGCCTACAATGAAAGCTCGGTCTACTACATGACCGACGAGGTATCGGGCGTGCAGCAATTGCAGTTCGCCGAACCCAAGATGGACATCCGCTACGAGAACAATGACAGCAACGGCAAATTGCTGGGCATGAGTATCGTCGGTTTCCAGACGTCGGGCTGGGCAGTCAATTCCGACTATGACGAGGCCACCCAGATGATCACTACGTTCAACAAGTGGCGCGGCATCGGCGACGCGTCCGACGCGGGGACGTATCTGTTCCGCAACGGCAATTTCTCGCTGGTCCAGTACGACGTCGATGCGTCCTATGACGGCGAGCAAAACCCGCAGACTGTCGTCGACTACAACACCGCGCCTTGAGCGTCACACGGGCTTGCAGGCAGCGCCTGTCAGGGCGACTTCGATAGCATCCAGTTGAGCGTGCCGCGCCAGTCGGTCATGCGGATCGGCGTGCCATGGGTGCCTGTCTCGAAACGAACGAAATGGGTCGGGTAAGTCTTCGATTTGGCCAGGATCGAGCGAAAGAATGCTTCCTGATTTGCCACGGGGAAGACCACATCGTGACTGCCCTGGCCGAAAAAGACCGGCACACGGCGCTTGAAAGCAGGGCTGGCGAAGAAGCTCTCATCCCACAGCGAGCCGAGCAGCAGCAGGCCGCTGATGCGGCCGCCCATGTCCTTGCGCGCGGCAAGCCTCCAGCACAGCGCGCCGCCCATCGAGCCGCAGGCGACGAAGATCTTCGCACTTGGCGACCGTTCGGCATAATGACCGATCAGCGCCGTCACCTGCGTCGCTCCCTTGTCGCCGAAATCGGTAAAATCCGGGCTGAGGTAGAGGCCGCCATTGCCGGCCATCAGGTTCTTGAGCCGGTTGAAATTGCCGCCGAAGGTGAAGTCGTCGACGCCTTGCTTGCGGCTGCCGCCCTGCCCGTGCAGATAAAGCACGATGATGCCGGCGCCCTCGGTCCTTCCGACGGCGACATGCCTGACATCGCCAGCATCGGTTTTCAGCAACAGATCCTGCTGCATCTTGCGGACGCCGGTGTCGGTGTATTGGGCGTTCACCCGGCGCTCAGGCACCTGGTCACGCTGGTTGATATCGCGCATCTCGCGGTAGTCGATGACGGTGTAGGCGCCGTTGGTGTCGGACGACAGCGTGGCCGGATAGGCGAAGAGATCGTCCTTGAAGGGTTTCAAGGACAACGTGTCGGCGTTGGCGGCCGAAGAAAACAAGAAAAGCATTGCCGTGAGGAAAGCGCGGCACGCCCCCCCCTGGCCTGCCGGCCATCTCCCCCTCAAGGGGGGAGATTGGATGCGCCTTCTGCTTTCGCCAATCTCCAAGGTTTCGGGACGTGAGCTGCCGTCAAAGCTGCCAATCTCCCCCCTTGAGGGGGAGACGGCCGGCAGGCCAGAGGGGGGTAAAAGCGCCAACATGGAAGATGAAGTCATCCCTCTGGCATGCGTTTTTAGGCTTGGGTTTGTCAATCCTGCAGCACGCCGCCAGCGCCTTCCAGCGCCTCGCGCGTGTCGACATCGACAGACGCCGCCGCGCCGATCTCGACATCGATGACATCGAGCCCTTCGGTCTCGACCAGATGGCGTGCACCGGTGTCGCCTTCCAGATGGGCGATCGCCGGAAACAGCGAGCGCGGCAAAAGCACCGGGTTGCCGCGCTTGCCGTCATGCGAGGCACGGACCACCGCATTGCCGCCGGCCTTGCGGAATGTATCGATCAACCTGTCGAGGTCGTCGGACGCGATACCCGGCATGTCGCCGAGAACGATCATCACACCGGCGGCGTCTCCCGGCAGATAGGCAATGCCGGCTTTCAGCGAGGTGGACAGGCCCTCGGTAAAATCCGGATTGTCGGCGAAGGTCACGTCGAGGCCGGCCAGCGCCGTGCGCACCCGCTCGCGCTGATGGCCGGTGACGACAATCGTTCCAGACGCCTTCGAGCCGAGCGCCCGCTCGGCGGTGCGGCGCACCAGCGGCTTGCCGTCGAACAGCGCCAAAAGCTTGTTCGGTCCACCCATGCGGCTCGACCGGCCCGCCGCCAGCAGCACGATCCCGACCTTGAGCTGGCTCATGGCCGGCAGCGGTTCGCGCGGCTGCGGCCGCGTCGGGATTTCCATTAGCAGCCCGCCTACTCCCATGCCGGCAATATCCTTGGCGGTCACGTCGAGACCGGCGATCAGCCTGTCGAGCACCCAGTCGAAGCCGTTTTCCTTGGGGCTGCGGGCGCAGCCGGGAGCGCCGATGACGCGCTTGCCGTCGAGCATACCCAACACCAGCAGATTGCCGGGATCGACCGGCATGCCGGCGCGGATGACAGTACCACCCGCCTTCTCGATCGCGGCGGGAACGACATCGGCGAAATCGCTCATCGCCGAGGCGCCGAAGATCACCACCATGTCGTTGTCGCGCGCCAGCGAGGCCGCGGCTTCCGCCACCGACGCGATCTCATGCGGCGTGCGGCGCTCCGCCGTCAGCCTGCCGCCGGTGCGCGCCAGCCGCGCTTCGGTGACGCGCAACGTCTTGTCCAGCACACTCGGCTTGATGCCCGGCAGAACCGTCTGGATGACGCCGACACGCACCGGCTGGTAGGCGTTGACGGCAAAGATCTCACCACCGGCGCAAATTTTTGTCGCGGCGTCGACCAGCGCTGAACTGACCGCGAAGGGAATGATCTTCACCGTCGCGACCATCTGGCCTTTCTCGACCGGCGCATGCTGCGCCAGCGTGGCGATGGTGATGGCGGGATCGATGGCATTGATGGCGTCGATGGCAGCGGCATCGACCGTGAAGATGCCCGGCGCCTTGGCATGGAGGTTGACCCGCCCGGTCGCGGCAGGCCTGGCCTCGATGCCGCGAAAGGCCATACTCTCGGCGATCGTCTGCGCGGCGGCATCCTCGCCGAGGTCGTCGGCGGCCAGCACGGCTGCAACGACCTCGGAAATGCCGGCAGCCCGCAGCAGCGCCACATCTTCGGCGCTCAGCCTGTGCGCCTTGCGGAAGCGGCGTTCACCAGCGGTGGTGGAATGCGCCAGCACCGCGCCTTCCGCCGTCTCAATAGGGATCGGGCCGAATTTCACGCGACGGCGCCCGTAGAGCGCTGCGCGTCCTTTTGGACGCGCAAAGGACGCTCTACTACTTTGAATCTACGCATCGTGCTTTTCCAAAATCGATTTCGATTTCGGAGCCGATGCGGAGGCATCGAAACCGCGCGAGCGGAAGGCGTGGATCGCCTGGGCCAACACCGCAACGGCGATCTCTCCCGGGCTGGCAGCACCTATGTCGAGCCCGATCGGCGCATGGATACGGGCGATCTGATCGGCGCTCGCGCCCAGCGCCAGCAGGCGTTCGACCCGCTTGGCATGCGTCTTCCTGCTACCGAGCGCCCCGACATAGAAACAGTTGGCGTCGAGCGCGGCCTTCAGGGCGAAATCATCGACCTTCGGGTCATGGGTGACGGCGGCAAGTGCGGTGTAGCTGTCGAGCGGCTGGCGCTTCAGCACATCCTCCGGCCATTCGGCATGAAGCGCCACGTCGGGAAAGCGGTCCGGCGTGGCGAAAGCAGTGCGGGGGTCGATGATCTCGACGGGATAGCCGGCGATCCTGGCCATCGGCGCCAGCGCCTGGCTGATATGGACAGCGCCAATCACGACCAGACGCGGTTGCGGCAGATGCGCGTTGAGAAAGAAAGTCCGCCCCTCGGCTTCGGCCGAACCGGAGTTGCCTGTGCGAAACGCCTTGGCGATCGCGGCGCCAAGATCGCCGGCGACCTGATCGCCCTCGCGCACGATCCGGTCGCGGCCGTCACCGAGATCGGTGACAAGGATCGCCGCACGGCGAGCGCGTCGTTCGGCGTTCAAAGTTTTTAAGGCGTAGGGATCCATCAGGAAATCTCTTGTCCGAACATGATCTTGTCCAAAAACCGGGTCCCACTTTTTGGGATCATGCTCTAGCCCAGTCTTTCCACGTACACCTTGATGCGACCGCCACAGGACAAGCCGACCTGCCATGCGGTTTCATCGGCAACACCGAACTCCAGCATCCTGGCCTTGCCGCTGTCGATGACGTCGATGGCCTCGCTGACCACAGCGCCTTCGACGCAGCCGCCGGAAACGGAGCCGTGGAAATTGCCGTCGGCATCAATGACCAGATGGCTGCCTATGGGTCGGGGCGCCGAACCCCAGGTCTCGACCACAGTCGCGATGGCCACGTCCTTGCCGTCCTTCATCCAGCCCTCCGCAATGATCAGCGGGTCGCGGGCCTCATCCAGATAAATGCTGTTTTCCATGACCGTTTCTCCAGAAGTCTGTTTTTCTCGGGATCTGTTTTCCGGATGGGAAAGATATGGTTATGCGGCGTGCCTCGCGCCAGCTTCCAGCCATCGGCGCGGATCGACGGATTGTGCCGACTTCTTGTCCAGCGACGCGCAGAGATCGGCGAGCGCGTCGAGATTGTGCACCGAGCGGAACTCGTCGACATGCGGCAGCATCGTCTTGACGCCGCGGGCGCGCGCCTGGAAGCCGTCGAAGCGCAGCAACGGGTTCAGCCAGATCAGACGCCGGCAGGATTTGTGCAGGCGTTCCATTTCTTCTGACAGGCCGGCGACATCGTCGCGCTCCAGCCCGTCGGTGATCAGAAGCACGACCGCGCCCTGCCCCAGCACACGCCGCGACCATATCAGGTTGAACTCGGCCAGCGTGTCACCGATGCGGGTGCCGCCCGACCAGTCCCTGACCGCCGCCGAACAGTCGGCAAGGGCTGCATCCGGGTCGCGATGGCGCATCTGCCGGGTCAGGTTGGTGAGCCGGGTGCCGAAGACGAAGGTGTGCACGCGACGCCTTTTTTCAGTCAGCGCATGCAGGAAATGCAGGAAGATGCGCGTGTACTGGCTCATCGAGCCGGAAATATCGGCCAGCACCACCAGCGGCGGGTGAACCTCGCGCGGCGAACGGAACTTCGGCAGAATCAGCTCGCCGCCGGTGCGCGCAGCCGAACGCATCATGGCGCGCGGATCGATGCGGCGGCCATGCGCATCGGCCTTGAAGCGCCGGGTCCGCACCATGTCGAAAGGCAACCGCAACTGCGCGATCGCCTTCTTGGCGTCGGCCATCTCGGCGGCGTTCATCTGGGCAAAATCCTTGGCCCGCAGCACCTCGTTGCCGGAAAAGGTGAAGCGGGCGTCGACCTCGATCTCGGGAATTTCCTGTGGCGGCTGGTTCTTCTGGTGGCCCTCGAACATCGCCTGGCTGACCCGGTTTTCAGCGGCGCGTGGCTTCTGCTTTTCCCTGGTGTCGGGTGTCACCGGCGAAAACATAGCCAGCATCTTTTCGATCAGTTCGCGCGACTTCCAGAACAGCCGGAAGGCTTCGTCGAAAATGGCGTGATCCTCATGCCGCGACACCAGCACGGCGTGCAGCGTCCAGTAGAAATCGTCGCGCGAACCAATGCCCGCGGCGAGCACCGCCTCGATGGCGTCCTTGACCGAGGCCGGCCCGACCCGCATGCCCGCCTTGCGCAAGGTGCGGGCAAAATAGACGATGTTGTCGGCGATTCGCCCGTGCGGCATGGCCTCTTTTGGCTCGGGGCGCAGCATCGCCTACTCCGCCGCCGAAAGCTCGGCCTTCACCTCGTTGAGGATGCGCCGGCCTTCGCCCTGTTCGATGCGGGCAATGTCGTCCTGGTATTTCAACAGCACGCCGATCGTGTCGGAGACGGTTTCAGGATCGAGCGCCACCTTGTCGAGCTCGGTCAGCGCGCCGGCCCAGTCGATGGTTTCGGCGACGCCCGGCACCTTGAACAGCTCGATCTGGCGCAGCTTCTGGATGAAGGAGACCACTTCGGCCGAAAGGCGCTGGTTGGCCTGCGGCACCTTGCGGCGCACGATCTCCAGCTCGCGCTCGGCATTGGGATAGTCGACCCAGTGATAAAGGCAGCGCCGCTTCAGCGCATCGTGGATTTCGCGGGTGCGATTGGTGGTGATGATGACGATCGGTGGTTCTTCCGCCTTGATGGTGCCGAGTTCGGGCACCGTCACCTGGAAATCGGACAGGATTTCGAGCAGGAAGGCCTCGAACGCCTCGTCGGTGCGGTCGAGCTCATCGATCAGGAAAACCGGGGCAGCGCCCGTCTTTCCGGTCAGCGCATCGAGCACCGGGCGGCGGATCAGGTATTTTTCGGAAAAGACGTTGCGCTCCATGGCGGAGCGCTCGACCTCGCCGGCCGCCTCCTCCATGCGGATCTCGATCATCTGCGCGGCGTAGTTCCACTCATAGACGGCGGACGAGACGTCGAGGCCTTCATAGCACTGCAGGCGGATCAGCCGGCGGCCGAGCGCCTGTGCCAACACCTTGGCGATCTCGGTCTTGCCGACGCCGGCCTCGCCCTCGAGGAAAAGCGGCCGCTTCATACGCAACGACAGGAACAGCACGGTCGCCAGCGACCGGTCCGCCACATAGTCCGCACCGGTCAGGAGATCGAGAGTCTCGTCGATCGTCCGTGGCGCGGCGCGCGGTTTCAGCTCGGTCATTCTTTCTCCGTGAACGCCGCCGCTCCGCTTTCCAGTACGTGGTAGCCGCGGGCGTGATAGATCAGCGGCCGCAAATTATCGCCCATACGCAGACCTGTCACCTTGCCAAAAAGCACACGATGGGTGGCCAGATCCTTGGTGTCGATCAATTCGCAGTCGAACACGGCGAGCGCGCCTTTCAGCGTCGGTGCGCCGGTAGAGATCACATCCCATTCGCCAAGCGCGAAACGTTCCTCGACCGGCAGGCCGGTGATGCCGGAAAAGCCGACCGACAGCGGCTCCTGGTGCGAGGCCAGCGTGTTCAGGGCAAACCTGCCGTTTTTCACGAACAGCTCATTCTTGGCATTTTCGCGGTTGAGACAGACCAGGATGGTGGGCGGCGTGTCCGACACCGAACAGGCGGCGATCACCGTCGTGCCGCGCTTGCCGGCCGGCCCGTCGGTGGTGACCACATGGACGTGGCCGGCAAAGTGGCTCATCGCGTCGCGATAGGCCTGCGGCCCAATGTCGTTCTTCTTCAGCACCGGAATTTTTCCATGGTCAGGATCCTACCGACATATATGGCCAGACATAGCCCGCCACAAGCGAAGTGCCTGAGCCATATCCCGAAATTCGCGTGTTGCACCAAGGCCGGGCAGCCTTTAGGTCTTGGCGGCAATAGTGCCGGGAGCATAGAGCCGGCACGGAGGGACCCATCGCTCGAATGCGACCCAGGACAAGAACAATAGCGGCGCTGTTCTGGCTGTTTCTGGCCAGTGCCGCGGATGCCCAGACGCTGCTCGTCGGCGTCGCGGCACCGCTATCGGGACCATCTGCCATTCTCGGCAAGCAGATCGAGGCCGGGACCGGCCTGGCGGCCGAAGCGAACGGCATCGAACTGAAGACGGTGGATGATTCCTGCACCGCCGATGGCGGCGCTGCCGCGGCCAGGAAGTTTGCGGCCGCCAAGGTCAATATCGTGGTCGGCTTTCTCTGCACCGAGGCCATCGAGGCGGCGATGCCGATCCTGAAGGATGCCGGCATTCCGGTCATCACCGTTGGCGTGCGGACCGAAAGCCTGACCGACCGCCGCGCCAAGACTGGCTGGCCGGTCTATCGCCTCGGACCACGCGGCGACGATGAGCGCAACACCGTCGCTTCTGCCCTCACCCATCTGTGGCAGAACGAGCTGTTCGCCATTATCGACGACGGCACCATCTACGGCCGTGAGATCGCCGAGACGTTGCGGGCAGCGGCCGAACAGGCAGCGCTGAGGCCGGTATTCACAGACACGTTCCGGCCACAGCTCGACAACCAGATCGGCATGATCGGCCGGCTGAAGAAGGCCGGCGCGACGCATGTCTTTGCTGGCGGCGACGGCGACGACATCGCCATCATGGGCCGCGATGCCGCACAGCTTCAGGCTGGCATCGTCTTTGCCGGCGGCGAAAATCTCCGCACACCGCCGGGCGACGTGCCCTATGCCGTGGGCACGCTGATGATCGCACCGCCTGAATGGGCCGATGTCGCCGATCCAAAAGTGCTGGCGGCATTTGACGCTAGGAAGATCGTGCCCGACGGCTATGCGCTGCCCGCCTACGCCGCGGTCGAAATCGCCAAGGCGGCATCAAGCTTGTCCGAAAGCTCGGGCAAGCCATTGGCTGAAGCCCTGACCGGGCAGGATTTCACCACGGCGATCGGGCCGATCCGCTTTGATGCAAAAGGCGACCTCAGCCAGAGCCCCTACCGCGTCTTTCGTTTCGACGGCACGCGCTTTGCGCCCTTGGAAAGCAACTGATGTTTCGCACCGGCCCACGCAACCTGATCACCGACGTTGCCGGCCTGCGCGTCGGCAATGCGTCCGACGCCAGGCTGAAATCCGGGGTGACGACCGTGCTTTGCGATGCGCCGACGGTGGCTGGCGTTCAGATCCTGGGCGGCGCGCCGGGCACGCGCGAGACAGACCTGCTCGAACCGCACAATTCGGTCGATGTGGTGCACGCCGTCGTGCTTTCAGGCGGTTCGGCTTTCGGCCTCGACGCGGCATCCGGCGTGCAGGCGGCGTTGCGCGAACGCGGCATCGGCCTCGAGGTCGGTGGCTTTCGCGTGCCGATCGTGCCATCGGCGATCCTGTTCGACCTGCGCAATGGCGGCGACAAGGATTGGGGCCGTTATCCGCCCTACCGTGAGCTTGGCTATGAGGCGGCGCAAACCGCCACCGCCGATTTCCAACTCGGCACAATCGGCGCCGGCACCGGTGCGCTGACCTCGGGGCTAAAGGGCGGCCTCGGCTCCGCCTCGACGCTGCTGGAAAGTGGCGTCACCATCGGCGCGCTGGCCGCCGTCAATCCGACGGGCTCGGTAACCGTCAGCCGAACCCGCCATTTCTGGGCAGCACCATTCGAAATCGGCGGCGAATTCGGCGGGCTTGGTTACCCCACGCCGATGCCGGACGATGCGAAACGGATTCTTTTGAAACACCGCGACAAGCATGTTGGCAGGCAGATGGAGACCGGCGGCAACACCACCATCGCCGTCATTGCCACCGATGCGGTGCTCACAAAAGCTGCCGCCAAGCGCCTGGCGATATCGGCGCATGACGGGTTCGTGCGCGCCATATGGCCGACGCACACACCGGCCGATGGCGATCTTGTGTTCGCGCTGGCGACCGGCACGAGCGGTATCGAACTCTCCGCCGATGCCGCAATCGATCTCTACGCCGCCGCCGGCGCCACCATGGCGCGCGCCATCAGTCGCGGCGTCTATGCGGCAACGCCTGCCGAAAACGATCTGTTTCCGGTCTGGTCGTCACGCCTGAGGTGAAGCGATCAATCAGACCCGATCGGACTTTTCTTCCTCGAACGTCACCGCAACATCGGAATTCGCCGACAGCCAGACCTTCTTCCCGTCGACTTCGGCAATCAGGCTCAGGGGAATATAGTGATGATGGCCCTTGTGAGCGCCCTCGCCGCTATCGGCCTTGGTTAGCTTGATGCGCTGGCCATCGACCTTGTCGACAGTGCCGACATGCACGCCGTCGGCGCCGACGACTTCCATATGCTCACGAATTTTGCTGGTGTCGGTCATGGTGGTTCTCCATTGGGACTGCCGACCATAACAAATGACGGGCCGATTGGATGCATCGGCTTTCGCACCGCATGACGTTTTGATTTCGGCGTGCTAGGGGATTGAGACGATCACCGGGGTGAAGACCGATGCGAATGCTCTTTCTGTTTGCCGTTGGCCTGCTTGCACAGTTTGCCACCTCGATCGCGGCTCATGCCGGCGATGTCGCCGAACTTGAAATCCTCGGCTTCACCAAGGACGGCAACGTCTTTGCTTTCGAGGAATATGGCGTGCAGGATGGATCGGGTTTTCCCTATGCCAACCGCTACTACATCGACACCAGCACCGACAGCTTTCTCAAGGGCACGCCGATCCGGGTCCGGCTTGAGGACGAGAATGCCAAACTGGATGCGGCGCGCCTTCAGGCCCGACAAAAAGGCGAAGCCATTGTCAGTCAGGCCCAGTTGGACGCCAATCGCGGCATCACCGCCGGTTTCAACCCGGTGACCGAACTTTCGGCCGATCCGCACCGGATGGCAGTCAACCCGCGCCCGATCTTTTCGCCGGTCGACCCACCGCTCGAGTTCCGGCTCGACGAGATCGGCATGAACAACACCGAGGGCTGCGAGAGCCAGGGCGAGATCAACGGCTTCCGGCTGCTGCGCATCGAGGCGCAGGATGGTGGCACCACCAAGCTGCTGCACGAGGATAAGGCGATACCGAAAAGCCGGGGTTGCCCGAACGGCTACCGCATCGGCGCCGTGCAGACCTTTTCGATGGACAGTCTCAGCGCCTATGCCGTGCTGATCGCGGTGCGCCAGTACGGCTTTGAAGGCCCGGACTTTCGCTGGATCGCGGTGACCGGCCGCCTGTGACACCGCTTGTCCCACCCGCCCCGCGCGATCGTTCGCTGAACCGCCTTCGCCGCGCTATACCGACGCCGCGCACTGCGTTTTATGGCGCCTTGCTATGGGCCACGACGATGGGCGCCAGTGCGCTCGTCACCCTGTTGTTGGACGACTGGGAGACGCCGGCGAAAATCCGCATTGTCACCGTACTGTTCGCGGTGGGAGCTGCGCTGGCCTTTCCTATCGGCCTGTTCGCGGCGCGGCTGGTTTCGCAGGGAAGACGCTGGGAAGTCGCCTTTGCCGCGGCCTTCGTGTGCCTAGCCGCGGCGACGATCGGCCTGACCGCCGGGCTGTTTGCCCTGCAGTACCGCTCCTACTATGCCGAGTGGCATGCGCCTGCTTTCACCCGCACCTGGGTCCTCCAGTTCGTCTTCACGACGTTGATTGCGCTTTATCAGTTCGTGGTGCTGGGCATCCGGCTCTATTTTCCAGTTGGTTTCATCGCTCTGTTTGCCGCGGGCGTCTGGTTTGCGCGCCAGCGGCGTTGAGCATTTTGCTCGCCTCTGTTAGGACGCGGGCAAACTTCTCGATATGTCAGGACTGACCGATGATCCCTCGCTATTCCCGGCCGGAAATGGTCGCCATCTGGTCGCCAGAAACCCGGTTCCGCATCTGGTTCGAGATCGAAGCCTATGCATGCGACGCGCTGGCCGAACTCGGCGTCATCCCCAGGGAAGCGGCAAAAACCATCTGGGAAAAGGGCGGGGCGGCAAAATTCGATGTCGAGGCGATCGACGAGATCGAGCGCGTTACCAAGCATGACGTGATCGCCTTCCTCACCCATCTTGCCGAATTCGTCGGGCCGGACGCCCGCTTCATCCATCAGGGCATGACCTCGTCCGACGTTCTCGACACCTGCTTTGCGGTGCAGCTTACCCGCGCCAGCGACATCCTGCTCGCCGACATCGATGGTCTGCTTGCAGCGCTCAAGCGCCGCGCCTTCGAGCACAAGGACACGGTCACCATCGGCCGCAGCCATGGCATCCATGCCGAGCCGACCACCTTCGGCGTCAAGCTGGCGCAGGCCTATGCCGAGTTCTCGCGCTGCCGCGAGCGGCTGGTGCACGCGCGCGAAGACATCGCCACCTGCGCCGTTTCGGGCGCAGTCGGCACCTTCGCCAACATCGATCCCTATGTCGAGGAGCATGTCGCGGCGAAGCTCGGCCTGAAGCCCGAGCCGGTGTCGACGCAAGTGATCCCGCGCGACCGCCATGCGATGTTCTTTGCCACGCTCGGCGTCATCGCCTCCTCGGTCGAGCGGCTGTCGATCGAGATCCGGCATCTGCAGCGCACCGAGGTGCTGGAGGCGGAAGAGTATTTTTCGCCGGGCCAGAAAGGCTCGTCGGCCATGCCGCACAAGCGCAACCCGGTGCTGACCGAAAACCTCACCGGGCTTGCCCGCATGGTGCGCTCCATGGCGCTGCCGGCGATGGAGAATGTGGCACTCTGGCACGAGCGCGACATCTCGCACTCCTCGGTCGAGCGCATGATCGGGCCGGACGCCACGGTGACGCTTGATTTCGCACTGTCACGGCTGACCGGCGTCATCGACAAGCTGCTTATCTACCCCGACAACATGCTGAAGAACATGAACAAGTTCCGCGGTCTCGTGCATTCGCAGCGCGTCATGCTGGCACTGACGCAGGCCGGCCTGTCGCGCGAAGACTCCTACCGGCTGGTGCAGCGCAACGCTATGAGGGTATGGGAGCAAGGCGCTGATTTCCTTGAAGAACTGCTCGCCGACAGGGAAGTGACCGCAGCGCTGCCAGAGGTCGAGATCCGCGAGAAATTCGACTTGGGCTATCACACCAAGCATGTCGACACGATCTTCAAGCGGGTGTTCGGATAGGATTTCCATGCGACTGGCTGTCCTTTCCGACATTCACGGGAATCTGCGCGCGCTTGAAGCGGTTCATGCGCGGATCAAGGACAATTCTCCCGACATCATCGTCAATCTGGGTGATTGTCTCTCCGGGCCGCTATGGCCGGAAGAAACCGCGCAATATTTGATTGCACAGAACTGGCCGACCGTGCGCGGCAATCACGACCGTGTGCTGATCGAGCCGCCGGCTTCCGGGCTGGAAGACGTCGATGCCTTTACCCACCATTGCCTCTCCCAGACGTCATTGGCTTGGCTTTTGGCATTGCCGATTGCCCTGACGCTCGCCCCTGAAATTCTGCTCTGCCACGGCAGCCCCAGCGACGACGAGACGTTCCTGCTCGAGGAAGACGGCGGCAATCACTTCTATCCATCCAATCAAAAAGAAATCAGACACAAGCTCGGCAGCATCGATGCCGGGCTGACCTTGTGCGGCCACACCCATACGCCGCGCGTCGTGCGGCTTTCCGACCGCCAGACGATCCTAAATCCCGGCAGCGTCGGTGTTCAGGCGTTTCCCGGCCTTACCGTGACCGGCAGCCCGCATGCCCGCTACGCCCTCGCCACGCACAAGCGCGGAGAATGGTCGTTCAGCCATCACGCGGTCAGTTATGACTGGGCCGAAGCATCCAGCCGCGCGACGGCGGCCGGCTTCGACAGTTGGGCACACGGATTGCTGACCGGTTACGCCGCCAGTTCTGTTTAAGAGCGCAGCGGGCGCTTAGCCGGCAGCGCCAGGCACGGTGCGGATCACCGTGCCCCACGGGTCTTCCCGCGTGGTTTCGGTGGATGCCTTGTCCGAACGCATCTCGACCCAGGCCAGACCTGACCGGGAGGGATCGCGGCGGCCTGCGCCTGAACTCTGCCAGGCGTTGGCGCCGATGTGGTGGTGATAGCCGCCCGAAGACAGGAACACCGCCTGGCCGCCATATTTCGCCACCGTGTCGAAGCCGAATTCCTGGTTCCACCAGGCTTCGGCGTCTTCCGGCCTGCCGACACGCAGGTGGACATGGCCGACGATGCTGTTTTCCGGCGCGCCCTGCCAGCCGGCGTCACCCGCAGGCACTTCGGCAACGACGGACGGAATGTTCAGCCGCTCCGTTGCCATGGCAATCTTGTCGCCATTCCACTTCCAGTCCTGCGGGCGGCGGTCGGCATAGATCTCGATGCCATTGCCTTCGGGATCGGTCAGGTACAGAGCTTCGCTGACCAGATGGTCGGAAGCGCCCTCGATCGCGATCTTGTTCGATATAGCGTGGTTGATCCAGCGGCCGAGATCGGCGCGGCTGGGCAGCAGGAAGGCGGTGTGGAACAGCCCGGCGCTGCGCGGATCATCCGGCTTAGCTGAAGCGTCCTGCTCAAGCACCAACAAGGGACGGTTGGCGGCGCCCAGCGTGATCGAACCATCGGCACGGCCCAACTCCTGCAGACCGACAATTTCGCGGTAATATGCGGCAAGGCTTTCCGCGTCGCGCGCCTTCAGCCCGACGCGGGCAACGCTGACTGGGGTGGTGGCGGCAAAAGGCAACTCGCTCATCAAATGCTCCGTTCGACCGGCCTGCGATGAAGCTCCCAAAGCGAGAAGCCCCACTCCGCCGATCATTGTACGTCGTGTCAGTTCCAAAGTCAGGGTTCCCGCGCACGGCTGTTTCTTTTCCTGACCACAGATCGTCCATCGGCATCGTTCACACAAGACGCGAAGAAGCGAACATGGTGTTCACTATTGTGATCAAAAGTGGCGTTCCCGCCGGTTGCACGAAGCGATGCCGCTCGCTATCTCAGCGCCATGAAGGTCAAGGAAGCAGATATCCTCATCGTGCCGGGCTACACCAATTCCGGCCCCGACCATTGGCAGAGCCGCTGGCAGTCGAAACTGTCGACGGCGCGCCGCGTTGAACAGGCCGAGTGGTCGAAGCCGGTTCGCGAGGACTGGACCGCGAGCGTCGCCAAGGCGGTCAACGAGGCCGAGCGGCCGGTCGTCCTGGTCGCGCATTCGCTCGGCGTCACCACTGCGGTGCAAGCCATTCCGCAATTCCGCAAGCCGATCGCCGGGGCCTTCTTCGTGGCACCTCCCGACGTCGCCAATCCCGAGATCAGGCCCAGGCACCTGATGACCTTCGGTCCCTACCCGCGTGAGCCGCTGCCCTTTCCCTCGATCGTGATCGCCAGCCGCAACGATCCGTTCTGCGCCTTCGATGTCGCCGAAGACATTGCCGGTGCATGGGGCTCACTATTCATCGATGCCGGCGAGACCGGTCATCTGAACGCGGATTCAGGCTTCGGGCCGTGGCCCGAAGGTTCAATGACCTTCGCCAAATTCCTGACGGATTTGAAACCCTGAGTTTCTTCAGGACCCAATCGAATCGCGGACGCTCTTGATCAGCGTTTTTGCGCCAAGCCCGATCAGCGAATGCTCGGAGCCCATGGCCAGCAGGCGATAGCCCATCGACACAACCCGGCCGGCAATTGCCGGCTCGACAACGTAGATCGCCGCATGTTTGCCGGCCTTGCGGGTGCGCTCGGCCACCGATGCCACCGTCTCCATCATGCTTTCCAGCGTCGAATTGACGGTCGCACCATTGCTCCAGGCGATCGAGAAATCCGATGGGCCGAGGAAGATGCCGTCGATGCCGGGGGTGTCGAGGATGCCGTCGAGCGCATCGAGGGCCGGACGCGTCTCGACCATGGCGAAGGCCATGGTGCGTTGGTTGGTGTCGCGCAGCCACTCGGCCTGGTCGCCCTTGCCGTGGCGTGGAAAAGCGTAAGTCGGCCCCCATGAGCGCTCGCCGAGCGGCGGGTATTTCATGGCGGCGGCGAACAGTTTTGCATCGGCAACCGAATTCACCATCGGCGCGATGACCGCCTCGGCGCCGAAATCGAGCGCGCGGCTTGCCATGTCGAAACGGCCAACAGGAATGCGCACCAGCGCCGGCTTGCCGGCAGCGAGCACCGGCACCAGGCCACGCAGCACGCTGTCTTCGTGATGGCCGCCATGCTGCATGTCGAGCGTGACGGCATCAAAGCCCTGCTTGGCGACGATCTCGACGGTCAAGGCATCCGGCACGCCGGACCATGCGGTGAACAACGTTTCGTCGGCCGCGAGGCGGGACTTCAGGGACATGGGTACTTTCCTTGTTAACTCCGGCAGTTTCAGCCGGAAATCGTGACAAAGGCAAAGAAAAACCGCCCGGATAGGCCGGGCGGTCGATTGGTCCAGCGTATGGCCGGGATCAGCGCATGGCCCGGATCAGGTGTTCTTGATCTGCTCGATCGCCTGCGCCATCAGTTCGTCCATGGTGCGGCGGATCTGGTGGTCCGACTGCTCGACGCCGGCCGCGTCGAAATCCCCGCGGATTTTGCGGAACACGTCGTGGTCGCCGGCTTCCTCGATGTCGGAGATAACCACTTCCTTGGCATAGGCGTCGGCATCAGCGCCGGACTTTCCGAGCTTTTCGGCGGCCCACAGGCCGAGCGCCTTGTTGCGGCGCGCCGAGGCCTTGAACCGAAGCTCCTCGTCGAATGCGAATTTACGCTCAAAGCCCTCTTCGCGGTCTTTCATGCTGCTCATGGCGTCCCTCCGGTCAAATTCGATTCGTTGGCGGTGAATATGTGCGTTGCCAAAGCACAAACCAAAAGGTCGCGGGCCGGTCAATACGCTTCATCGCATGCTGCGCTGCGGCATTTCAGTCCCGAAAGCGGTTGATTGGAAGGATTTGCCGATTGAGCAAACGATGTGATTGGGATAGACCCGGCATTGAACCCTACCGTAGCCGCACTATTTCAGGCAGACGGACAGGAAATGGTCTGATACCGCCTGTCCGGAACCCCAGAGAAAAATCCAGATGAAAAATCGCCGCCGCATTTATGAAGGCAAGGCCAAGATACTCTATGAGGGACCCGAACCGGGCACGCTTATCCAGTTCTTCAAGGATGACGCCACCGCGTTCAACAAGAAGAAGCATGAAGTCATCGACGGCAAGGGCGTCCTCAACAACCGCATTTCCGAGTACATCTTCAACCATTTGAACCGCATGGGGATCCCGACCCATTTCATCCGCCGGCTGAACATGCGCGAGCAGTTGATCAAGGAAGTCGAGATTATTCCGCTCGAAGTGGTGGTGCGCAATGTCGCCGCCGGTTCGCTGTCCAAGCGGCTCGGCATCGAGGAAGGCACCGTTCTGCCGCGCTCGATCATTGAATTCTATTACAAGGCCGACGCGCTTGACGATCCGATGGTGTCGGAAGAGCACATCACTGCGTTCGGCTGGGCGAGCCCGCAGGAGATCGACGACGTCATGGCGCTGGCCATTCGCGTCAACGACTTCCTCTCCGGCCTGTTCATGGGCGTCGGCATCCAGCTCGTCGACTTCAAGATCGAATGCGGCCGGCTGTTCGAGGGCGACATGATGCGCATTGTCGTCGCCGACGAGATCTCGCCGGATTCCTGCCGCCTGTGGGACGTGGCGACGCAGGACAAGCTCGACAAGGATCGTTTCCGCCGCGACATGGGCGGCCTCGTCGAGGCCTACCAGGAAGTTGCCCGCCGCCTCGGCATCATGAACGAGAACGAGCCGCCGCGCCCGACCGGCCCGGTGCTCGTCGCCTCGACCGACGGCCTCAAAGGCAAGCCGCACTGATCGCGGCTTGCGAACTGATAGTCAGAACAGGAGCATGTCCAGCGTGATCAAGGCCCGCATTACCGTCACCCTCAAGAACGGCGTGCTCGACCCGCAGGGCAAAGCGATAGAACACGCATTGTCGGGCCTTGGCTTCGGCGGCGTCGGCGCGGTGCGGCAGGGCAAGGTTTTCGACGTCGAACTGGCCGAAAGTGACAAGGCCAAGGCCGAAGCCGACCTCAAGGCCATGTGCGACAAGCTGCTGGCGAATACGGTGATTGAGAATTACGCGGTGGAGATTGCCTAAATTGAAAGCAGCCGTCGTCCTCCTGCCCGGCCTCAACCGCGACCGCGACATGATCGCGGCGTTGACCAAGATTTCGGGAACACCGCCAGTCACCGTCTGGCAGACCGACACCGAAATCCCCGATGTCGACCTGATCGCCATTCCGGGCGGCTTTTCCTTCGGCGACTATCTGCGCTGCGGCGCGATCGCTGCGCGCATGCCGGTCATGCGGGCAGTGGCCGAAAAAGCGGCCGCGGGCGTTACAGTCATCGGCGTCTGCAATGGTTTCCAAATCCTGGTCGAGGCCGGCCTGTTGCCGGGCGCCTTGATGCGCAACACCTCGCTGAAATTCGTCTGCCGGCAGGTGAAGCTCGAGATCACCAATGCCAACACCATGTTCACCCGCCGCTATCAGCCGGGCCAGATCATCCGCTCGCCGGTCGCGCATCATGACGGCAATTATTTCGCCGACGCCGACACGCTTGCCCGTCTCGAAGGCGAAGGCCAGGTGGTGTTCCGCTATGCGGAGGGCACCAACCCCAACGGCTCGATCAACGACATTGCCGGCATCGTCAACAGCCAAGGCAATGTGCTCGGGCTGATGCCGCACCCGGAAAACCTGATCGAAGCAGCCCATGGCGGCACCGACGGCCGCGGACTGTTCGAGAGCGCCCTCGGCATCGCCGCCTGACGATATCGAAGCGAACAGCTTGAAAACAGCCGGACATTCCTGTCTCTTTGGAGCAAGTCTGGTTCATTGGGGAGAGAGACGGTCATGAAACTCTATTCGCGGCCGTTGTCGCCCTACTCGTCGATCGTGCGGGCACTGGCCTACATCAAGGACGTACCACTCAAGATCATCGCGCCGCCGCCCGGTTTCCCCATCCCGGAAGAGTTTCGCGCCATCTCACCGATGAACCGGATTCCGGTTCTGATCACCGGCTCGGGCGAAACCATCGTCGAATCGGTGGTCATCGCCGAATATCTCGAGGAACGGTTCCCGGAACCGGCGCTGCTGCCGCCCGATTCCAAGGACCGCGCGCTGGTGCGTATGTTCGCCCGCATCACCGATCTCGATGTGCTGACACCGATGATGAAGCTTTTCGAGCTTCATTCCGTGCCGAAGCGAAACAATGCCGAGATCGACGCCCAGTTCGCCCGCCTACATCATGGACTGGCGGCGATCGAGGCCCGCATGGCGCAAGGGCCCTTCGCACTCGGCGACGACATTAGTTTCGCCGATGCCTGGCTGACGCCGACGCGGTTCATCTTCAACAATTTTCGCGTTATGACGGGACGCCACGACCTGCTCGACGCCTATCCGAAATTCGACGCCTACCAGCAGATCGCCTCGCAACACCCGGCATTGTCGCGGGTGTGGGGCGAGATGACCGATGGTTTGAAGATTTTTCTTTCCGAGCTTGAGATGGGTGCCGCTTGATCAAGTCGAAGACGATCGCGCTGGTCGCCGCGGCGGGCTTTGTGCTGGCATCCTGCCAGTCGACGCCAAAGAGCACGCCTGTTCCCTCAGGCAAAAGTGCTGCGCTGCTGGCCATGGAACAAGTGGCGATCGCTGCCCACAAATGCTGGATCGCCAGCAAGGACCCAGCCTTCAAACCGTACCAGATGGCCAATGAGCTGAATTCGTTCAGCGGCACGCCGCGTTTCCTGCTGGTGCCGGCCAAGCACTATGGCGGCAAACCTTTGCTCGTCGTGCAAGCGCAAGGCAATTCTAGCCGCGTCGACGTCTTCGGACCGCTGATGAACGATCCGCTCGGCGCCCGCATCGGCTCGGACATCGCCCGTTGGCAGGCCGGCAATCCGGCCTGCGCCGCGACGGCCTAGCCCGTGGGCCGGTTCCTGCAGATCGCGGGTCTGGTCATCGGTCTGGCCGGGCTCATCCTGCAGTTCTGCATCAGCATTCCGGCATCGATGGAAGCCGGCCGCAGCCTGCTTGGCTCAATCATTTTCGTCTTCAGCTTCTTCACCATCCTGACCAACATCGGCGCGGTGCTGGTGTACACGTCGCTGCTGTCACCCACCTTCTATGCCTGGCTGCCGGCCTTTGCAGGCGCGCGGATGCGCACCGGCGTTGCGGTTTCGATCGCGCTGGTCTTCATCATCTACGCAACGGTCCTGGCACAACTCTGGCAGCCGCAGGGGCTGTTCCTGCTCTGCGACGTCCTGCTGCATTATGTGACGCCGGTGCTCTTCGTGCTGTGGTGGTTGATATCGGGCGCTGACGGCAGGACGCGCTGGAGCGACATTTCCTGGTGGATGCTCTATCCCGTCGCCTATCTGATCTATGCGCTGGTACGGGCACCGCTTGCCGGCGAGGTGCCCTATCCCTTCCTTGACGTCGCCAAGAACGGTGCGCCCAGCGTTGCCATCTCGGCGCTGGCCATCACCGGACTTTTTCTCGTGCTGTGCGTGGTCGCCGTCCTTGCGGACCATGGCATTGCACGCATCAGGGCATCAAAACTCCGCTAGCTTTCAGTCCCAGAACGGCCTGATGCCCTCACGGTGGGCATCGCAGCGCGAGACGCCGATATCCTTGAGCTGATCATCGGTCATTTCCAGCAGTGCCAGCCGGCTGCGGCGGCGATCCAGCAGGCTGTCGATCCATCTCGCCAGCGATCTGACCAGACGCACCAGACGGCTGACAAAGCCGCTCCGGTCCGATGGACGTGTCGCTTGGCCCGATAACTCGGCGCTCGAATGACGGATTGTGGCGATTGTATTCAATTTCTTTCTACCAGAATTCCAAATTGTACCCTTTTTGGCACGCATCTGATATGTATTGACTCATGTATGGGTGCAATATAGAAAATTGTCACCATGACAAATTGGCTCCCCGACCTCACCACCGGCTCCGGCCCGCTGTATCAGCGGCTTGCGGATTCCATCGAAACGGACATCGACCGGGGGGTGATCGATGCCGGCGCAAAGCTGCCGCCGCAACGCGACCTCGCCTACGACATCGGCACCACCGTCGGCACGGTCGGCCGGGCCTATCAATTGCTGCGCGAGCGTGGGCTGGTGAGCGGCGAAGTCGGGCGTGGAACCTATGTGCTCGGCCAGCGCGCGAAGCCGGATTTTCCGGCTCCGGACGTCGGCGGCGAAGGCACACGCTATATCGATGCGCCTAAAGGCAAGCTGCGTTTCGACAGCACCGCAGCACCCGATATCGGCCAGGGCGACATCGTCGCCGGTGTCCTGTCGCGCACGGCGCAGGACCATCCACATGAGATTTCAAGCTACACGCGGGATTTTCCCGACCGCTGGTACGAAGCCGGCGCCCGCTGGTTGGCGCGCAATTCGTTTCGTCCGAGTGCCGACACCATCGTTCCCACGCTCGGCACCCATGCGGCGGTGATGGCGGCAATCGCGGCGCTCACCATGCCTGGCGACTATGTTGCCTTCGAGCACCTCACCTACTCGCAGATTTCCCGCAGTGCCGGCCTGATCGGCAGGCGCACCGCGCTGGTGGCATCGGACGAGGAAGGCATCGATCCGCAGGATTTCGAGCGCGTCTGCGCGCAAAAGCATCCCAAGATGATCTTCCTGATGCCGACTGCGCAGAATCCGACGCTGGCCACCTTGTCGGCGGCGCGCCGCGAGGCGATCGCCCATGTCGCACGCGAATACAACGTAGTCCTCATCGAGGACGACCTCTATGGCAATCTGACCGATGACCCGACACCATTGCTGGCCGAGTATGCGCCTGAACGCACCATTGTCGCGGGCGGCCTGTCGAAGTCGGTCGCAGCCGGTGTACGCGGCGGCTGGCTTTCTTGCCCGCCCGCCTACCGCCACCGCATCCGTGTCGCTCACAAGATGATGACCGGCGGCATGCCCTTCCTGCTGGCGGAGGTGAATACAAGGCTGGTGCTGTCAGGTCAGGCGGATGAGATACGCAAGCGCAGCATCGCCGAAATCGGCGCCCGCATCGCCATCGTGCGCGAGACTTTGGCCGGCTTCGCATTCAAGTCGCATGACAGGGTGCCCTTTGTCTGGCTGACCCTGCCCGACCCCTGGCTTTCCGGCACCTTCAAGAACGCCTGCCTTGAGCACGGCGTGCTGATCGACGATGAGGACGAGTTCAAGGCCGGCCGCTCCGAGCAGGTTTTCCATGGCGTCCGCTTTGGCGTTTCGCAGCCGAGACAGCGCGAGGACATAGCCGAAGGCGTCGCGGCGATCCGGCGACTTCTCGATGAAGGCCGCGCCGGCTACGACAGCTTCTCCTGACACTGCGTGGCTTTGTCCGGTTTTCCGTCGTTTTTCGTCGATCCATGGGTGTATCGGCCGCGAGGCTTGCGATAAGACGGGACTCAAAATCCCAACGTCCCGGATATAAATCGCCGCCCATGACCATTTCCAATTCCGTGCCGATCACCCCCGAGCTCATTGCCTCACACGGGCTCAAGCCCGACGAGTATCAGCGCATCCTCGACCTCGTCGGGCGCGAGCCGAGCTTCACCGAACTCGGCATCTTCTCGGCGATGTGGAATGAGCACTGCTCCTACAAATCCTCGAAGAAGTGGCTGCGCACGCTGCCGACCACCGGTCCGCAAGTCATCCAGGGGCCGGGCGAGAATGCCGGCGTGGTCGACATCGGCGACGGCGACTGCGTCGTCTTCAAGATGGAGAGCCACAACCACCCGTCCTATATCGAGCCCTACCAAGGCGCGGCGACCGGCGTCGGCGGCATATTGCGCGACGTCTTCACCATGGGCGCGCGGCCGATCGCGGCGATGAATGCGCTGCGCTTCGGCTCGCCTGACCATCCCAAGACCCGGCACCTCGTTTCAGGCGTGGTTTCCGGCGTCGGCGGCTATGGCAACGCCTTCGGCGTGCCGACAGTCGGCGGCGAGGTCAATTTCGACGCCCGCTACAATGGCAACATCCTGGTCAACGCCTTTGCGGCGGGCCTTGCCAAAACCGATGCGATCTTCCTGTCGGAAGCCAAGGGCGTCGGCCTGCCGGTCGTCTATCTCGGCGCCAAGACTGGCCGCGACGGCGTCGGCGGCGCCACCATGGCTTCGGCCGAATTCGACGACAAAATCGATGAGAAGCGCCCGACAGTGCAGGTCGGCGATCCCTTCACCGAAAAATGCCTGCTGGAAGCCAGCCTCGAACTGATGGCCTCGGGCGCCGTCATCGCCATCCAGGACATGGGTGCCGCCGGCCTCACCTGCTCGGCGGTCGAAATGGGCGCCAAGGGCGACCTCGGAATCGAGCTCGATCTCGACAAGGTTCCTGTGCGCGAAGAGCGCATGAGCGCCTACGAAATGATGCTTTCGGAAAGCCAGGAGCGCATGCTGATGGTGCTGCGCCCGGAAAAGGAAAAGGAAGCCGAGGCGATCTTCCACAAATGGGGGCTCGATTTCGCCATCGTCGGCAAGACCACCGACGATCTGCGCTTCCGCGTTCTGCACCAGGGCGACGAGGTCGCCAACCTGCCGATCAAGGATCTTGGCGACAAGGCTCCGGAATATGATCGGCCGTGGACCGAACCGAAAAAGCCGGCGCCGCTGGCCGCCAATGACATTCCGCAAGCCGACGTTGCAGACGCGCTGCTGAAGCTGCTCGGCGGGCCCGACCTGTCTTCGCGGCGCTGGGTGTGGGAACAGTATGACACGTTGATCCAGGGCAATTCGCTGCAGCTTCCAGGCGGCGATGCCGGCGTGGTCCGGGTCGAAGGCCATGCGACCAAGGCGCTCGCCTTCTCCTCCGACGTGACGCCGCGCTATTGCGAGGCCGACCCCTATGAGGGCGGCAAGCAGGCGGTGGCCGAATGCTGGCGCAATTTGACCGCCACCGGCGCTCTGCCGCTGGCCGCAACCGACAACCTCAATTTCGGCAACCCGGAACGGCCTGAGATCATGGGCCAGCTGGTCGGCGCGGTGAAAGGCATAGGCGACGCCTGCCGTGCGCTCGGATTCCCGATCGTCTCCGGCAATGTCTCGCTCTACAACGAGACCAACGGCCAAGGCATCCTGCCAACCCCGACCATAGGCGGCGTCGGGCTGATCGCCGATTGGTCGAAGATGGTGCGGATCGGCTTTGCGGCCGAGGGCCAGATGATCCTGCTGGTCGGCGCACCGGCGTCCTGGGGAACGCATCTTGGCCAATCGGTCTATTTCAGGGACGTACACGGCCGCACGGATGGCCCGCCGCCGCCGGTCGATCTCGATCACGAAAAACGCGTCGGCGACCATGTGCGAGCGCTCATCGCCTCCGGCATCGTCACGGCGGCGCACGACGTTTCCGATGGCGGTGTCGCCGTTGCACTTGCCGAGATGGCGATGGCGTCCGGAATCGGCGCCGCCGTTCCCGGGCTTGTCGGCACCGACCCGATCCCGGTCTGGTTCGGCGAGGATCAGGGCCGTTATCTCCTGACGCTGTCGATCGATCCGCATGGTGACGAATGGGACGCCATTCGCAAGCAGCAGGGCGAACTCGGCATCTTCGCGCCGTGGATCGGCTCGACCGGGGGCAACGCGCTGAAGCTTGGCGACGCCAGGGCAATCCCGGTCAGCGAACTCTCCGCGGCGCACGAAGGCTGGTTCCCCCGCTTCATGGACCAGGCCAGTTGACGAGAGCATGATCCCGAAAAGTGGGAACGGTTTTTCGGGAAACTCATGATCAATCACAGGAAACTGGCTGCCCGGGCGCTGCTTGCAGTCGTCTTCTGGCCGTCGTTGTTCTTCTTCTGGTTCCTGGGACCGTTCGTCTTTTTCCTGCTGTCGACAACCTCAAGCGAGGTATGCATGCGGCTGGAAACGCGCGCGGAGTTCCTTGCCGCGGCCAATGGCGCCATCCCCATGCTCATCGCGCAGAATCTCGTCTACGCGGTCCCGATCGTCTGCCTGGTTCTGTGGGACCGCCTGGCGCCGGATCCGGCACGGGCAAGGCACATTGTCACCTGCATCAAGCTTTTTGCCAGCGCGGTGGTCGTAGGCGCGTTGTGGGAGTACGGCTCGTCGTTGACCTGCGACGGCTACGGCCAGGCGTTCTTCTCGCCGGCTTGGCAAATGACGAGCTATCTTCCCATTGTCAGCCTCGTGCTCAACTTGCCGCTCTATGTACTTGCCTTCAGCCTTGGCCGTGCTTTCTCGACACGCGAGGACGTTGCCGAGAATGAAGCAAGCCCACCGGTCTAGTCTTTCTCTGAAGCCATCGAACCGTCTTGCCGTTGGTGGGACAGAACGGCTTCAATCCGGACCGGAAAGGCTTTAGGCTCGCCCGACTCTCATCTTATGGCCGGCTGCCGGCCGCTCGAAACAGGATTTTGCCATGGCAATGGATGCCCACGACATCGAAAAACTGATCAAGGACGGCATTCCGGACGCCAAGGTGACGATCCGCGATCTCGCCGGCGACGGCGACCATTATGCGGCCGAGGTGGTGGCCGAGAGCTTTCGAGGGAAAAGCCGCGTGCAGCAGCACCAGATGGTCTATGACGCGCTGAAAGGAAATATGGGTGGCGTGCTGCACGCACTGGCGCTGCAGACCAGCGTTCCTGACTGAGCCGCACCGGAACAACCGCAACCACGCGGATCAGTGTCGAGAGAACCGCTTGGCCCAACACGGCTCATCCTTTGCGCCATTTCAGCCACGGCACGGCTAACGTCTTGTTTCGAGCAATCGTTGGGTTTATTTGAAGGGATATGTTTCGAGCCTGACTCCCACAGGCGGGAAAGGATTTTCCATGAGCGGTATCAACGACTACATCGACAATGAAGTGAAGGGCAACGACGTCGTCCTTTTCATGAAGGGCACGCCCGGTTTCCCGCAATGCGGATTTTCCGGCCAGGTCGTCCAGATCCTCGACTATATCGGCGCCGACTACAAAGGCGTGAACGTTCTGGACTCGGCTGAACTGCGCCAGGGCATCAAGGAATATTCCAACTGGCCGACGATCCCTCAGCTCTACGTCAAGGGCGAATTCGTCGGCGGCTGCGATATCATCCGCGAGATGTTCCAGGCCGGTGAGTTGCAGACATTCCTCGTCGAGAAGGGCGTCAGCGTCAAAGGCGCCGCCTGATTTCTGTTTGTGCATATTGCCATCCGAAGGTTGATTTTGATTTTCGGGGTCATGCACAAAGGCGCCGGGAGCAGCCCACCTCGGCAATTTTCATGTCCTGAACCCAGGACCAAGACGAGCCAATGCGCCGGCCCGCCGGCGCATTTTCGTTTGAAAGATCGGACTTGCCGTGGACCAGTCAAAACCAGAGCCGCAATCGGCAAGCAAACTGCCCATTCCGCGCTGGGAGTTCATCGCCCTGTGCGCGGCGCTGATGGCGCTGAACTCGCTGGCCATCGATATCATGCTGCCCGCGCTGCAGCAGATCGGCGCCTCGCTCGGCGTCGAAAATGAAAACCACCGGCAGTACGTCATAACGGCCTACATTCTGGGCTTCGGCGGCGGACAGCTGTTCTTCGGGCCGATCTCGGATCGCTTCGGGCGTCGCGCACCGCTGGTCGCCGGGCTGGTGATTTATGTCGCCGCGGCGGCGGCTGCCGCCATTGCGCCAAGCTTTGAAACACTTCTGCTGTGCCGAGCCGTGCAGGGCATCGGTGCAGCCGCCACCCGCGTCATCGCCGTCTCGATCGTGCGCGATACGTTCGACGGCCGGCGCATGGCCGAGGTGATGTCGCTGATCTTCATGGTGTTCATGGCGATACCGGTCATTGCTCCCGGCATCGGCCAGTTCATCATGCTGTTTGCGACCTGGCATTGGATCTTCGTCACCATGGCCGTCGGTGCGCTCCTCGTCTCGGCCTGGTCGCTGCTGCGCCTTCCTGAAACGCTGCATCCCGAACATCGCCGGCCGCTGACCGTGAACTCGATTGTCGGCGGGTTTCGCATCGTGCTCACCAACCGCATTGCGATCTGCTATGCCTTCGCCAGCACCTTCATCTTCGGCGCCATGTTCGGCTTCATCGCTTCGGCGCAGCAGATCTATGTGGACATCTTCCATGTCGGGGAGATGTTCCCGGTCATCTTCGCCGGGGTTGCGGGCGTGCTCGCCTTCTCCAACTTTCTGAATTCGCGCCTTGTCGGCCGCATCGGCATGCGCCGCCTGTCGCAGAGCGCGTTGCTGCTGTTCCTGGTCATCAGCCTTGCCTGGCTGGTCGTTTCGCTGGAAATGAAGATGCCGCTCTGGCTGTTCATCACCTTCTTTGCCTGTGCCATGCTTCCGTTCGGTGCGCTCGGCGCGAACTTCAACGCGCTGGCCATGGAACCGCTCGGACAACTGGCTGGCACGGCGTCGTCGATCCTCGGTTTCATGCAGACGTTTCTCGGCGGCATTCTCGGCACGTTGATCGGTCAGGCCTTCAACGGCACGGTGACGCCGCTGGCCGCCGGCTTCTGCAGTGTCTCGGTCGCGGCGCTGCTGATGATCTTCATCGCCGAGCGCGGCAAGATGTTCCAGCCACAGAACCCGCCCGTTTCAGGGCACATCACCGACTTGCATTAGGACGCACCTTCAAGAGTTGCCGTGAACCGAGGGGCAAGCATGCGCCCTGCGATTGCTTCACCCATGCTGTCCGAAAAAGGCAATGGCAGAGCGTCATCAAGTGCCCTGAGGATGGATGCCACGAAGGCCCTGCTGCGCTGGGCATCGGTTCCCAGATCGGAATATGTGGCGCGAGGTTTGCCAATCAGTGTGCCGTTGCGGCGAAGCGAGAACCGCAGTGTCAGGGACATGCCCGCGGTTCCGGGTGGCGGTTTCCAGCAGGCATAGATAGCGTCCGACATCTCCCTTATCGTATCGACGGGATCGGAACTGCGACAGCTGCGCTCTTGCGATCTTGCTTCCTGGGAACTGGCAAACAGAGCGGCGGCAAGAGCCGTGGCGACAAATGCGAACCGAGGTTTCATTCGAGAGCCTCCGGATTTGCGTGAAATTGCACCGCTCCTTCGGCTAACGCAGCAATTAATCCTGTGCCGCCCAGAGTTCGCGGCGCAATTCGTGCCAGCTTTCGCGATCGGGCGCGACAAGCAGGCCGCCGCCGAGATGCGAGGGCAGATAGGTGCTGCCGTCGAAGCGCGCCGCGTGGCCGCCGGCCTCGGCATGGATCAGCACGCCGGCCAGATGATCCCACGGCATCAGCTTGTTGTAGACGACGAAGTGGGCATGGCCGCTCGCCAACAGGCGGTATTCGTGCGCGGCGCAGCGATAGGCGAATTGCGACAGGATCTTCGTCTGGTTGCGCGCCAGCCGCGACCGCTCCGGCTCGGCCATATATTGCCAGGAGACGGAGCCGGTCATCTGCGCGATCGGCGCAGGTGCCGCGACATGCACCTTCTCCAGGCTGCCATGCGCATGCCGGATATGGCTGCCAGCGCCCCTGGCACTGATCAGCCAGTCCTTGCCGACGGGATCGTGGATGATGCCGGCAACCGTCTCGCCCTGGACCACGACCGCCAGCATGACGCCGAACAGCGGCACGCCGGAGGCGAAGTTGAAAGTGCCGTCGACCGGATCGATGACGAAGGCCAGATCGGCATCGCCCAGACCATCGAGCAGTGCCGGATTGTCGGAACAGGCCTCCTCGCCGACGATCATCGCCTGGGGATAGCGCTCGCGCAGCCGCGCGGCGATCAGCCGCTCGGCATTGACGTCGGCTTCGGTCACCAGGTCGGCAGCCGACGTCTTCTGGCGGATGTCGCCCTCACCAAGCCGGCGAAAGCGCGGCATGATCTCGGTCAGCGCCGCCTCGGCCAGAATGCCGGCCAGCCAGTCGATCGCGGTGTCGTCAAATGTCATCGGAAATATCTTGCCTTGTGCTGAGGGTCTCATTGAGCGCAGCGAAGTCGAACAGCTTTCTGTCGAGCAGATGCGATGGCCTGCTGTTCGACAGCGCGCGCAGCATCGTATCCTTGCGGCCCGGCATGCGCTTTTCCAGGTCCTCGAGCATCGCCTTCATGGCGTTGCGCTGAAGACCTTCCTGGCTGCCGCAGAGATCGCAGGGAATGATCGGGAAATGCATGGCGGCGGCGAATTTTTCCAGATCGGCCTCGGCGCAGTAGCTCAATGGCCGCAGCACCATGACGTCGCCCTCGTCGTTGAGCAGTTTTGGCGGCATGGCGGCGAGACGGCCGCCATGGAAGAGATTCATGAAGAAGGTTTCGAGAATGTCCTCGCGATGGTGGCCGAGCACCAGCGCCGAGCACCCCTCCTCGCGCGCAATGCGGTAGAGATGGCCCCGCCTGAGGCGCGAGCAGAGCGAGCAATAGGTGCTGCCCGCAGGAAGCTTGTCGGTGACGACGGAATAGGTGTTCTGATACTCGATCCGGTGGGCAATGCCGTGGCTGTCGAGATAGTCCGGCAGGATATGTTTGGGGAAATTGGGCTGGCCTTGGTCGAGATTGCAGGCCAGAAGATCGACCGGCAAGAGCCCGCGCCATTTAAGGTCGAGCAGCACCGCGAGCAGGCCGTAGGAATCCTTGCCGCCAGACAGGGCAACGAGCCAGCGCTGGCCGGGCGTGACCATCGAGAAATCCTCGATCGCCTGCCGGGTCAGCCGCAGCAGCCGCTTGCGCAATTTGTTGAATTCGACCGAGGACGGCACGTCGGCGAACAGCGGATGGAAGCCGCCTTCGCTGTCGGCGATCGGTTCGATGTCTGGAAGCATGTTCATGGCATGTCGCTTTCAGTGGCCCAGAGCGCCGGATTAGCGGACATGACCGACAAAGAAAAGGCCGCCTCGACAGGCTAATGCAGTTCACTTAAGTTGGGCTGGATGAGGATCTGGTAAGACCTATCGAACAGGATGGAGATTCGTTTCCATCCTGTTCGTG